>JAAYLJ010000199.1 GCA_012521935.1 Campylobacteraceae bacterium
ATAATCTGGTAATGATCTAAACTCTTTTAACAGTAATTGCATCAATTGCCTCCTTGTGTTTATTTGGAGCAAAAAAGCAATTGTTGTACCATTATTTTAAATGGGAGTTAAAGTTGAATTACCGTGCAATTAATTTATAATTAAGAATTACTATATTATCATGCGCTATATATAAAAAAACATAACGAATAAAATAGTTAGTTTGCAAAGGTAGCAACATAGCTAGTGAACAAACCATACTTACCCAGACAAGGAAAAACATGCTAAAGCAGATGAGCATTTTACTAGTAGCGACTGCCCTAGTGTTTGCACAAGATGGCTCTATAAGGATTGATAAGATTGAAATAGAGACTGAAGCAGAGGAGTTAGACACTAGCATAGGATCCAAAAGTGTAGTCACTTCAAAAGAAATCATGGTTTTTGATAGCTCAGAACTCATAAGCCCCTATAAGGCAATCTCCCTTGAACCAGGAGTTGACATAAGATCAAATGATCCATTTGGCATGGATATAACACATAAGATTAGAGGAAAATCCAATAGGAACATTGGAGAAACACTAGAAGGATTGCCTCTTAAAGGAATTGGCCCTGGCGGAGGGCTTTCAACTATGATGGATATTGAAAACTTAAACAGCATTGTGATTGAAAAGGGCTCCATCAGGGCTGATGGTGGGTTTGGCTATGGAAGTGATAATGGAATGGTTGATATGAAGTTTAAAAAACCATCTGATAGATTAGAGATGAAATTAAAACAATCTATTGGCAAGTTTGATTTTTCTAAAACATTCATGAGGTTTGATACTGGGGAGATTAATGATAAAGTAAAAATGTTTTTCTCAACCTCTTTTACAAATGCAGATAAATTCAAAGGAGAGGGTAAGTCGCCTAAACGCAAAAATTTTACCATTGGTGCTTCTAGTTTATCAACTCAAAATATAGAGTGGGAAATTTATGGTGTTTATAACGATGAACAAAAACATACATACAAAGGCTTAAATTATGAACAGAGCAAAAACCTTTCGCGTTACAGATGGCTTGATTACAGCAGTGCCTTAACAGGAGATCCAATAAAAGATGCCTATTATTATGATAATAATAAAAAAGACTTCCAAACATACGCAATCTTAGCAAAGCTTAAAGTTCCTCTAGGAGCGAGTAGTTCAATAGTATTTCGGCCTTATTTTTTGAATGATAAAGGGCACAATTATTCTGGCAATGCTTCTGGAAAAGTTTTGGATTGGTTGGTGGATCATGACACTTATGGGGCAGTTTTAGAGTATGAGCATCAGTTTGAAGATGCAAAAATAAAGCTAGGATACTGGTATCAAGAAGATGAACCTCCAGGGCCACCAACAAGTAAAAAACTTTTAAATGCTAGCAGTCTTGCATTTCAAGGGTGGGAACGCATAGTTAAGGTGGGTAAAAAACACACATTTAGCTCCCCCTTTGTAACATATGAGCAAATACTAGGTGACACGATAGTAGAAGCTGGGATTAAATATCTTTGGCTAACTTCCCCAAACTTAATCAACTATAACACTAGCGGTATTGGCGATGTTAGCTATAAAGATGCGCTAAGTCAGGTTTCAAAAATTGATTTTGAGCTCCCATCAAATAGATATGAAATTTTTCTTCCAACTTTTGGGCTTACTCACTATTTAAATGATTTTTCCTACATGAGGGCAAGTTATGGAAAAAACTACAATACGCCAAGCTATAGCTTTGGTGGAAGCATGATAAATTATTTTAAAAACCCAAAAATAGATGAGGCGACACTACAAAAAATGTGGGCTAATTTAAAGCCTGAAGAGTCTGATAACTTTGATGTAGGATATGTTTTTGAAGGTAGAGATATCTTTGCTGTAACTACAATTTTTTATACTAAAGCAAAAAATGTTGGAGGAGCATTTTATGATCCATACTTAGATTTTACTTATCATCAAAATAGCGCAAAAGCAGAATCTTACGGAATGGAGCTTAGTGCAAAATATCAAATTAATCCCTATTTTGCAGTGCAAGGAGCAGCTACATATAATCACTATGCATTCACAACAGACATAGAATCAGATGTGGGCTCTTTCATAAAATCCAAAGGCAATCAAATCCCAGATGTTCCCAAGATTTATGGAAATATCTCCTTAGAATATGATCTATTTGGGTATAAATTTTCTCCTATTTTAAGATTTTTAGGTAAAAGATATGCAGATGTAACTAATGAACACTCAATAGACTCTCATTTTTTGGTTGATTTATCTATAAGAAAAGAGTTAAAAATTAAAAACAATCAACATTTAGAGCTCTCTTTTTCAGCCACAAATCTTTTTGATAAAAAATATATCTCAACAGTTAACACATCAGACATTAATACTGATGAAAAAAGCCCAACCTATATAGTAGGCGCCCCACAAACTTTTTTCGCATCTATAGCTTACAAGTATTAAAATGAAAAATATATTTAAAACTTTCCTTTTATTGCCACTGTTTTTAGGCTCTTCTCTTTTTGGAGAAGAAGCATTTGGCATTAAGGATTTTTTAAATAAAGAAATTTTAGTAACTAAAGCACCAAAAAAAGGCGTTATAACCTGCTACGGTGGCGCAGTACAGCAAATAGCAATATTTGCAGAGAGTGATTTTATCATAGCTCATCCAAAGAGCGAAAGCTTTCCATTTTTCAAAAAACTTTTCCCAATGCTTGCAAATAAAAAGAGCATAGGGACATTTAATG
>JAAYLJ010000200.1 GCA_012521935.1 Campylobacteraceae bacterium
ATTGAGATAGCTCTTAAATCTCACAAAGAGATTAGTAAGTTTTGTAAGCCAGTTTATGCCATTAGTAAAGAGATGTTAAATGAAGCTTCAAAGCTATTAAAGCTCCCAATTGACTCAAATTTTACCATTTCATCTTGTGGAAAAGAGTTTAAAATTAAACCTGGGGTTGCAACAAAAGAGTCTGGGCTTTATTCATACGACTCTTTTATTCATGCTTTAAATTTAACAAAAACCAAAGAGTGTGACGCGTTAGTTACCCTTCCAGTAAACAAAAAAGCATGGGAACTTGCTGGCATTAAATATAAAGGGCATACTGAAGCTTTGGAGGATTTGTTAAATGAAAAAGCCACAATGGTGCTAGGATGTGCTCAAATGTATGTGGCTTTATACACTCATCATATTCCATTAAAAGAGGTTCCAGCTTTAGTTAATGAAGATAAAGTTTTTGATTTTTTAAAAGAATTTTACAACTCATTTAAAAAAGAACCAATTGCAGTGCTTGGCTTAAATCCTCATGCTGGGGATTTTGGAGTTATTGGAAATGAAGATGAAGAGATTTTAAAAGCTATAAAAAAAGCTAATAAATTTTTTGAAAAAGAGATTTTTTTTGGGCCAATAGTACCTGATATTGCTTTTACTCCTAAGTTTAGAGAGAGATTTAAATATTTTATCGCCATGTATCATGATCAAGGATTGGCTCCATTAAAGGCTCTTTTTTTTGAAAAAAGTATAAATTTTTCTTTAGGACTTAGCATAGTAAGAACCTCAGTTGATCATGGAACGGCTTTTGATATTGCCTATAAAGACAAAAACCCCTCAACTCTTAGCTATAAAGAAGCTATTTTAGCTGCCATAGAGTTTTGTAAATAAATACAGTTCTTTCTTAGGGAAAATGTGCAACAATGCCCTTTTTAATTTGCTTTCAAGGACGCTGATGTCAAGAGAAAATCTCTTAGCTCTTATACTTTTAACTGTATCTTTAATCATATTTTTTATCTGGGGTTTTGATTACTTACCAAGTGAACATTTTTTAATTTTTACTTTTGCAACAATATTTGGACTCTTTATGGCATTTAATATTGGAGGAAATGATGTTGCAAATGCCTTTGGAACAAGTGTTGGCGCTAAAACATTAACCATCAAACAAGCTCTTTTTATAGCTGCGATTTTTGAATTAAGTGGCGCAGTTTTAGCTGGTGGTGAGGTTACAAAAACAATAAGACAAGGCATAGTTCAAATACCAATAGTAGATTTTAACCCAATGCTTTTTATTTTAGTAATGATGTCTGCCTTGCTTAGTGCTGGAGTTTGGCTACTTTTTGCTTCAAAAAGAGGACTTCCTGTCTCAACTACTCACTCAATAGTTGGAGGGATAGTTGGTGGAAGTATCGCACTTGGATATGTCGTGACTTCTGGAGAAAATAGTTTTTCACTGGTAAATTGGCAAAAAATAGGCCAAATCGCTTTTAGCTGGGTTATTTCGCCAATTTTAGGGGGAGTTGTCTCTTATGCAATATACTCTTACATTAAAAACAAAGTTTTAATTCCTAGCCAAAAGGCACTTGATACAGTTAAAAGAATGAAAAAATATAGAAAAAACTATAAAGAAAAGTTTTCACAAGCACTTAGCTTAAAGAGTAAAACTGAGCAAATTGAAGAGCTTCAAAAGCTTGCAATGTATGATGAAGAGGATGATGATGGCATAGAGGAGAGTGATTTTCATAAAAGAATAAAAAATATGAAAAAAAGAGAGAAAAAAGTTGATACTTTTTTTGCGCTAAAAAAACATGTACCGCTCATTGGAGGTTTTTCAGCAGCTATCATATCTGGAATGATGCTATTTAAGGGGTTGGAAAATTTAAAGATTGAAGTTAGTACTTTTGAAACACTTTGGATTATATTTTTAATTTCAACTGGGGCTTACCTTGCTACCTTAGCTATCATAAACATAATGGCTAAAAATGATGTAAATAAAGCTTCTATGAAGATTTTTTCATGGTTTCAAATCTTTACAGCTTCAGCTTTTGCCTTTAGTCATGGGGCAAATGATATAGCCAATGCGATAGGGCCTTTTGCTGCTATTTTAGATGTTTTAAAAACAGGAGCCATTGGATCCTCCGCACCTATTCCTTTTGTTGCTATGTTTACCTTTGGTGTATCTTTAATCGTAGGGCTTTGGTTTTTAGGAAAAGAGGTTATAAACACCGTTGGAACAAGACTTGCTGAAATACTTCCTTCAACTGGTTTTTCTGCTGAGTTATCAGCTAGTATTGTCATTTTGCTTGCTACAAAACTAGGCATTCCTGTCTCCTCAACTCATATTTTAATAGGAGCGGTTTTGGGAATTGGGCTTTTTAATAAAGATGCAAATTGGAAATTGATGAAGCCAATCGCGCTAGCTTGGGCGATAACACTCCCTGTTGCTGCTATCTCTTCTGCAATATTCTTTTTTGCCCTAAGAGCACTGTTAGGGGTTTAATCCCTACTTGCTATCTTAGCTAACACTACTCCACTAGCTAATAAAGATGCGCTTAAGTAAAATGAGAGTGAAAAACTGCCTGTTAAGTCTCTAAAGATTCCAGAAAAAAGAGGCCCAATTATCTGCCCTACTCCAAAAAATAGTGTTAAAAAAGCTAAAATTCTAGCAGTATGAATAGCTCCAAAAAGCTCACTACTTAAAGTAGCCATTATTGAAGGAATTGCCCATGTTGAAATGCCAAAAATAAAGGCTGAAAAAAATATGGTAAATAGTGGTGGATTTAAAGCTATGATTAAATGAGCTAGTGCTTGAAGGGAAAAAAGAATTGCAACAGTTTTATATCTTCCCAAATGATCGCTAATTGCGCCAAAAATTGGGCCTGAGAGTATGCTACTCACTCCCAAAATTGTCCAAAAAATTCCTGAAATATTTGATTTTAATCCCCAAGACTCTTCAACTGCAGCAACAAAAAATGTCATAAACATAATTGCACATGTTCCAAAGATAAAAAATAGAGTCCCTGTTTGCCAAAAAGCTACTTTGCTTAATATCTCTTTTAATGAAAGAGCGGGTTCATTAGTAGAGCTATTTGAATTTGCCACTAAGTTATCTTTTAAATTTTTAAAAGATAAAAGTGAGATAAGAAGGATTAAAAAAGCAAAAAAAGACCAGTTAATTCTCCATGGTTCATTAAATAAAGAATCTACAAAAGGAACAACAATGCCACTTGCAATTACCGCAAAACCAATACCTGCAACAACAATGCCTGTGGCTTTTCCTCTAATTTTAGCTGGAACTATTTGAGCTATGTAAGTCATTAATGCAATATTTGCAAAAGCGCCAAAAATTCCACTAAATAGAAAGAAAATAGCGGCAATGAGGTAGTGAGGACTAAAAGACATTATGAACATTAGCGCACTTTGTGAAAGTAGTGAAAGGGAGATTAGCACTCTTGGCCCATAGTTTTTATAAGCATTTCCAACAAAAAATAGGCCTAAAAAATATCCTAAAAAATTTGAACTCCCAACTATCCCAGCTTCAGTTGCACTCATATTTAAGAAGTGTTGCATATTTGGCAAAATCATTCCAAAAGAAAATCTTGCTAAGCCAAGACAAGCAAAAACTCCAAGTAGTACTATGAAAAGATCTTTTTTGTAGGGATTTAACTCTTTTATCATGCGGTATCTTTAAGTTGATTTTTAAAATTTGCTATCTTAGCATAAGTTTCTCTTATTTAATAAAACTTTATTTATGATAAAAGTATTTTAAATGAAGTGCCTAAATAAAATTAGTCTAAATACCCCTTGTAAGCATCTTTTAGTTTTTTGTACATTGTTTCAAATGAGACTCCATTAACTCTAATATTGCCAATGGTGGTTATGAAGTTAGTATCTCTCTCCCATCTTGGAACTAAGTGATAGTGCACATGACTCTCAATGCCTGCCCCTGCACAAGCACCTAAATTCATCCCAATATTTACCCCCTTAACTCCTAATGTATCTTTTAGCAGTTTTACCCCTTTTTGAACATGAGAGCTCATCTCTAGCCACTCATCATTGGTTAAATTTTCAATTGCGTCAATGTGTCTATTTGGGATTATCATAAAGTGTCCAGGAGAGTACGGATAAAGGTTCATCACTCCAAAAGAGTTTTTATCTCTAAATAAAATCCCTAACTCTTCATCTTTGGTTATATTTTTTGCTGCGTAACAAAAAACACATCCATCAACTTTTTTTGCAAAATATTCACTCCTCCAAGGAGCATAAAGAGACTCCATCACCTTTCTCCTAAGATTAGCTTAACACCATCTTCAATGCTACTTTGCCTCATAAAATGCTCCCCTATTAAAAAGGCATCAGCCCCAGCATTGCTTAATTCAAGCAGCGATTCATGGCTATCTATCCCGCTTTCTGCCACTATGATTTTACCTTTAGGGATGGAAGGTGCAAGCTTTCTTGTAAGTTCCATATCCATTTCAAAAGTTTCAAGATTTCTATGGTTTATTCCTATGATATCTGCTTTTGCAAAAATAGCTTTGGTTAAATCTTTTTTATCATGAACTTCCACTAAAGGCTCCATTCCTAAATGCCTGCTATACTCTA
>JAAYLJ010000201.1 GCA_012521935.1 Campylobacteraceae bacterium
CCTCATTTACTTTAGTTTGAACACTTTTTAAAGAAGTTTCTATCTCTTTTTCTTGTTCACTTTTAGCTTCAATAACTCTTTCAAGTCTCTCTATCTCTTCATTTGAAAAATCGCACTGCTCTTTACAAATCTCCTCTTCAAGCTGTAGCGCTTTTTGCTCTTTTTCAGATTTAACAGCAGCAGATTTTTTACCAATAGTATCAATTTTTGCAGCAAGCTCTTCTATTTGAAGCTCATGCTGACTCTTTTTTAACTTTGCTTCTTTTACCTGCTCAGCTACCTTGTCTAGCTCGCTTTGCGCTGCTTCTTGCTCCTCTAAAGCTTTAGTTAAAGCTTGCTCAATCTTCTCAATTCGTGGGCCAAAACTATCAATCTCCTTATCTATCTTAGATAGCTCGATCAATTGGTTTAAATATTTATTCATCAATTTTTTCCTTCTTAAGGTCTTTAAATGTAGTTAAAGGGGTTTTTAGAATTTGACATTATAACTTTTAATGGTAATTTTTTCAAATCTTTCAGTAAAGCTTCTGGGAAAAAGCGCTCACTCTCATAGTGCCCAATGTCAATTAGAGAGATTTTATTGCTTATTGCTTCAAAAGCTTGATGATATTTTAAATCTCCTGTTAAAAATAGCTGTGCATCTATTTTACCTATAAGATCTCCGCCAGATCCAGTTGTTAATGCTACTTTTTCTATCCTAACTCCAGCATCACTAACTCTTAAGGTTTTCATTTTAAACCTATCTTTTATGATTTGCGCTATCTCTTTTAAAGTTCCATCAAAATTAAAAGTTATAATGAAATCTTCTTGGCTTTTTACCTCAAATCCCAAAACCTCTTCACACACATATCTATTTAAATGGCTCTTATCTACATTTGTGTGCATTGCTACTAATGAAATCTCTTTTTTTACCATTTTAGCAATGAGATTTGAGGGATATAGATTTAAATTAAAACTACTTAATCCTTTGAATATTAGTGGATGGTGGGCAATTATCAATGTTTTTGGCTCTAAATTCTTAATAAGAGCTTCATCAACATCTAAAGTTAAGCAAATTCTCTCTATCTCTTCATTAAATGAGCCAACTTGCAATCCACAATTATCCCATGGTTCTGCCGTCTCAAAAGGGCTAATTTTATCTAAATACTCATAAATCTCTTTAAGTTTCATCTCTCTCCAATGTAAGCTAAGGCGCACCCTTTAGCAAGTTCTCTAATTTTTAAAATATAGCTTTGTCTTTGAGTAACAGAGATAGCTTTTCTAGCATCTAGTACATTAAAAAAATGGCTTGCTAATAAACAGTAATCATATGCTGGCAATGCTAAATTCTCTTCCAAAGCCCTCAAGCACTCTTTTTGCGCAAACTCAAACTGCTCAAAAAGAGAGTTTGTAGTTGCTACTTCAAAATTATATTTACTATACTCAACCTCGCTTTGATAGTGAATATCTCTATATTTAATGTGCTTTCCATCATACTCATTCCACACTATATCATATACACTCTCCACTCCTTGAAGATACATTGCAAGTCTTTCAACCCCATAAGTAATCTCAACTGGAATTAAAGAGCATGGAACTCCACCAACTTGCTGAAAATATGTAAACTGGGTAACTTCCATTCCATCAAGCCACACTTCCCATCCAAGTCCCCAAGCTCCTAGAGTTGGCGACTCCCAATTATCCTCCACAAAACGCACATCATGCTCTTTTAAATTAAGTCCTAAATGCTCCAAACTCTTTAAATAAAGCTCTTGAATATTGTCTGGACTAGGCTTTATGATGACTTGAAACTGATAGTAGCTTCCTAATCTATTTGGATTCTCCCCATATCTTCCATCTGTTGGCCTTCTACTTGGTGCTACATACGCACTTGCCCACGGCTTATCTCCTAAGCTTCTTAAAAAAGTAGCTGGATGAAATGTACCAGCACCTGCTGGAAAATCATAAGGTTGAACTATCACGCAACCCTTAGACTCCCAAAAACTTTGAAGCTTTAAAAGCATTTGTGAAAAAGTTATCAAAAATTATCCTTTTATACCCATGGTTTGTCTTATTTTAGCTTCATCAAATCCGCAAATATATCTCCCACCAATCATCACTACAGGAACTCCTTTGCATCCATTTCTTTCACAATCTTTTCTAGCTCTTTCATCTTTGCTTATGTCGATGGTTCTATATTTAATTTCATATTTTTTAAAAAATGCTTTTGCTTTTGTGCACCAATGACAATTTGGCGCAGTAAAAAGAACTACTCTTTTACTAGACATCAACTCTCCTTTTTATAATTCTCTACCGCTTGATTCCACATCAATTTATATTTTCTCTTTAAAAATTCAATCTCTTCTCTTGCGTATTTTAACTGCTCACTTAAAGTTTCAACTGTTTTTCTATCTTCATCATAAAGCTCTTGCATGGAAAAAAGTGCCTCTTTTAAAAAACGATTTTCACTCTTTAGGGCTTCTAAAGTCTCATCTTTGGCGTCTAAAACTTTTTCATGTAGATTTAAAATTGTACCTATTGTCTTTTCTACAAAATCTCCTGAGGGAGTGTTAGATTTAGTTAAATCTCCACCTTTTGGAACTATGCCAAGAGCCCTAGTAGTAGTTTCAACAAAGAGCTCTCCATCTTCCTCTTTTGTTTTTAATTCACCACTTTTGATTAAAGACTCTACACTTTTAAGATCTAAATGGGCTAACTTACAAAACTCATCCACTTTTAACCAAGCTTGCATAATCTCTCCTTAAGTAAGCCTCACCTCTATCTTACTAGAATCCTCTTCAACCTTATCTGCTTTTACTCTTTTATCATCTTTTAATTTTTTAGACAAACCTTCATCATTGATAGCTAAAATTTGAACTGCTAGCATTGCACTATTTACCGCTCCAGCCTTGCCTATTGCAACAGTAGCTACTGGCATGCCTGAGGGCATTTGTACAGTAGAAAGAAGCGAATCTAATCCACCCAAACTTGCATCCATCGGTACACCAATGACTGGTTTATATGTCAAAGAAGCAACCACGCCAGCTAAATGAGCAGCCATTCCAGCAGCCGCAATGAAAACTTTAGCTCCCCTAGACTCTGCGTTTTTAACATACTCTTTAGTTCTATCTGGACTTCTATGCGCTGAGGAGACTATGAGTTCATATTTTATGCCAAACTTCTCTAAAGTTTTAGCGCACTCACTCATAACTTCATAATCACTCTTGCTTCCCATTATAATAGATACAAAACTCATAACACTCCTTTAATCTCTTAAAAATGAAAATGGTGGCAACTTGCAAGGTAAGCAAATTTCATTTGTATTTCCGCTATGAACTGCTTCTAGCTCTTTTCCACTCTTTGTTATAATCTGCTTAAAAAGTAAAAACAGCACTCCATTTTCCTTTTTAATCTCTCCAATTTCACTAAACTTTTCTTTAACTTCAAAGCTATCTTTTGGCAAAACTACCTCGTACCAATGCTCTGGTGCGACTTTGTTTTTTGCATAAAAAAACTCTCCACTCTCATCTACTATCCCATGAACTCTTTTAAGCCCGCCCTCTTCTATATTTTTTAAATTTTGAGTATCAAGTCTATCGTGAGGTCTTTGCACTAGATACCCCTTGCTAAAACCACGATTTACAGTTGTGCTTAACTCTTTTTGATAAAAATCTTCGTCAAACTCTCCATTTAAAGCATCTTCAATCGCTCTTTTGTATGTCTTAGCTGTTAGCGCAACATAGTATGGACTTTTCGTTCTTCCTTCAATTTTCAGTGCATCAACTGCACCGCTTTCAATAATATCTTTTACATAAGAGGAGAGATTTAAATCTTTTGCATTCATTATATGAGTTCCCTCTTCATCTTCTTCTATCTTAAAAAGAGTATTTGACTCTTCATTTTTAGCATATAAAGTGTAGGCAAACCTGCAATCATTTGCGCAACTTCCTCTATTTGGAACTCTTCCGCTTTGAACTGAGCTTATAAGACATCTTCCACTATATGCAAAACACATTGAGCCATGTACAAAAACTTCAAGTTCCAAATCTGGAACCTCTTTTTTAATCTCAACTAAATCTTTCAAGCTCATCTCTCTTGCTGCAACTATCCTCTTAACTCCCATCTCATGATAAACTTTTGCATCAAGAAAGTTAAGTACATTTGCTTGAGTTGAAAGATGCAAAGGTATTTGTGGGGCTATCTCTTTGCAAAGCGAAATCACCCCGGGAGTGGCTACTATGAAAGCATCTGGATTTAAATCTGCCATCTTTTCAATATGTTTTTTTAAAAGAGGGATTTGGTTATTAAATGGAAAGCCATTTATGGTTGCATATATTTTCTTGCCAAATAAGTGCGTGTAATCAACCGCCTCTTTGAAGCTTTCATATGTAAACTCTTTTCCTGATCTTATTCTTAAAGAAAAATGGCTAACTCCAGCATATACCGCGTCAGCCCCATAATTTATGGCTAATTTTAACTTCTCTATATTGCCCGCTGGACTGAGTAGTTCAGGTTTTTTCAACTATTTTTTTCCCAACGACTCAATTAAAGCTTCAATATCTTCATTTGTTACAATATCTTCAGTCGTGCTATCACCTTGAATGTGAACAGCAGAACTAACTCTTTTTGCATCTTCGATTTTACCTTCAAATAGACTGCTCATATATTTTGAAAGAGCTCTCATTACATTTATAACTCTTTCGATTTTTTGTCTATGAATATCTTGATACTGCATAATATCCATAGTCATCATTATGTCATCTTCACCGTTTTGCGCATTTAAAATAATTTCATCAATACTCTCTTTTAAGTTTTTATTCTCTTCAAGCGCTTTTTGAAAACTATCAACATTTGGAAATTTTTCTACTAGATTTGCAAAAAGATCTATATTGCTATTAGTTA
>JAAYLJ010000202.1 GCA_012521935.1 Campylobacteraceae bacterium
ATAGCCTAAAACCATGAGAGAATCTTTTGTTTTCCACTCAAGTTCTATCTCATGATATTTTAGTGATGAAGCTAAGATACTACAAGCTTTTTCACAAGCTTCAACAACTTCAAACAACTCTTTTGTTTTAGAAGGTTTGAAAAAGTTTTGAAAATCACTAATTGTATTTGACATATATAAGGTTATGGCATTGCACTCTTTAACGCAGTTTCTTAGAAAAAACCTATCCATTTTTTTAAACTTATATCTAGTTTCTAGGTTCATTAAAATTGCATTTATTTCACCTAATGGTTGCCTCCATTGATGAGCGATATTTCCTATCATATTTCCCATCGCTGCAAGTCTTGATTGTTGGATTAGGAGTTTTTCTTGATCTGTTCTTCTTATGATTTCTTGTTGGATTTTATTTTCTAAATCATCTACCATCTCATTTATAACAATTTTTAAACTATTTAAATCATTACTTTTTGCTAAAGCATTTAGCCTACTTTGTAAATTGCCCTCTTTTAGGGCTTGAAGCATATTTGTAGCACTCTCAATAAACTTTAAATCTTGCACAAGAGCCTCTTTAGCCTTATCTATTTCAAAATTAATAGCCTTTGCCATCTCTCCAAGCTCATCATTAGAGTCTAGGTTGATTGCGATAGGTTTTAATACTCTTCTCTCTTTTAAAAAAGAGAAAAATTCTAAAAGTCCAGACTTAACTAACTCAATGCTAAAGACTATTTTTCGCAAAATAAGCCAGCCAAGTCCTAGGCTTAAAGTTGTTAAAAATAGTGAAACTATTATGATAGTTTTATGAGTTCCATCAATCCTATCTTTAGCCCTATGATAGGTTTTAGATGAGGTTTCTAGCTTTAAGGATTGGGCATTTTGCAAAGAGTAAATCAAAGAGTAAAATTTCTCTCTCTCATTTGTGTTTACATTTATAAAAGCCCCCTCTTCAAAACCCTCTTTTGTGTATTTTCTTGACTCCCCTAACTCTTTTTTATACTCATGCCACTCTTTTATAACCTCTTCATCTAGTTCAAATATCAAGCTATCTATCTGCTCAATTAGTGGCTCAATGGTTGTATCTATCTCATTTCTAAAATCTTCATTTGGCGCAGCTACTAAAGATAAAGAGAGCTCTCTTAAGTAAAATATTGGGGCTATAAAGTCTTGTTGGAGAGATTGAACTTTTTTAGAATCATTAAAAACTCTATCTAAACTATCAACCCCAAGCCTTCCCATACTATAAGCTAATAAAACTATGACTATTAGGGTAAAAACTCCAATAAGTCCTGCCATGAGAAACTTTGTTCTAATCCTAAGTTTTGACATCATGGAAGCTCTTTCATATATATTTTTGGTCTAACTCGGTTTTTTCTACTCTCCAAAAGAGCTTCTTTGCCTCTAACAGACCAATGATATGGGGTTACTTTAGCTTTCCAAAGCGGCATTAACAGCACAGCTGAGGGAACATAATCTATCTCTTTATTTACAGCTAAAACAATATTTGGAGATGGAACAAAAAGCATATAAGCGTTATCATAAGTTAAATACTCAATCTCTTTTACAACTTCATTAAAAGCGTTGCTATTGTAAGGAGTTGTAAAAAAAGTTTGGATTAAATCTTGCATTTTTTTATCTTCATCTATGGTTGACCAAACATCCTTAGTCCTATAGTTAAAAATGACTGTCCATGGATGATTGCTACACCAATCATCATTTCCCCAAGTCAAAATATCCCAATCTTTTGGGCTAGCTCTATTTGTTAAAAGCTGATCATAAAGCTCTTTTTCACTAGTAGTTGTTTCATACTCAACACTTATTCCATATTGGTTAAATTGGTACTCAATCCCTTTCCATAAAAACATAAATCTCTCAAGAGTATAAACTTTAAGCTTAAGTCCGTTTAAAAGCTTAAATCTTTGCCTCTCCTCCTCCTCAAATAAAGGACTAGCTTTAGCTTTCTCATAGTGTGTTAGTAGATTTTTTGTAGCAATATTTACAGATTTATAATTTCTAGTACTTGCAGTTGGAGCAATTTTTCCTTCATTTTTATATACAAATTTAAGTAGATTTTCTTGATTTAGTATCTCATTTAGCGCAATTCTTACTCTTTTATCCCTCAAAACTCCTTCTGGTTTTAGCATATTAAAATAGACTGAAATGTTGTGAGTTGATGGATGGGTTACAAGTTTAGTATATGGGGATAAAACTGCTTCTGTTTTTTTATTAAAAGGAATTGGCGAAATATCTAGTAAGCCTTCATTCTTAAAAATATCCTCAAGCGCTTCTTTAGTATCAAGCTGGGTGTAAATTGTTATTTTTTCAATGTATGGATAGGTTGGATCATAAAAAAGTTTATTTGCTTCAAGTTCAATAATGGGTGTTTGCTCTCCCCCAACAGCGTATCCTTTTTTTAAAACATAAGGCCCTAAACCATAAGGCCCAGGATGCTTCATGCTATTTGATGTTGAAGCTCCTTTAAAGCCCCAACCAAACTCTTTTAGGTATCTTGAGCTATATAGATTTATCATGGTTAAATCAAACATAAAAAGTTCATATGGCTCTTTTAGAGTAAATCTTATATGATAATCTGAAATTTTCTCAACACTTTTTAATCTTACAAAAAGATCAGAGTAGTTAAATGGAGTCTTTAGCATATAGTTAAAATTCTCAATGACTGAATCAGCATTAAATGCAGTTCCATCTTGAAATTTTGCCCCTTTAACTAAGAAAAAGTCATAAACAGTTTTTGAAATTTGCTCATGACTTTCTGCCATCATATGCTCATATCCATCTTCATTATCGCTTGATCTTACAAGAGTGCCGTTGATTAGTTTTGAAAGATAAAGATATGGCATGGTTGGAAAAAAACTTTAATATGAGAGTCTGGATGCCTGTAGTTTAGTGCTATCTCGCTACTATCATCTTTTTCATAAGAGGCAAAAAGGGTGGATATAGATAAAAATAGTATAAATATCTTATATATCAAGCTTGTAGCCTATGCCAGATAGATTTATGATGAAATCTTTTGGTAGTTTTTTCCGTAAACTTAAAACTAAAGATCTAACCGCATTATCAGTCATTACATCATCTTTCCAAATCTTATATTGCAACTCTTCATATGAGACTACTTTAAATCTATTGTTTATTAAAACTTCTAAAAATTCTATCTGTTTTTTACTAAGTTTTATTGGCTCATTGTTGTAACTTAACTCTTTTTTTTCAACATCATAGTGGTAGCCAAGGGGCAAATCACAAGTTAAAGATTTGATTTTATTTATCTTATGTGCACAAGTTTTTAAAGATTTTAATATTTGAGCCAAAGTTGCAGGTTTTACAAGATAGTGCTCCAAATGAAGCTCAACTGCGCTAAGAAGATACTCTTTTTCGGTATGAGCTGTAATCATGACAATAGGAATTGCCTCATCAACCTCTCTTACTTTGGTTACAAACTCTATTCCATTCATTCTAGGCATTAAAATATCGCATAAAATAGCGTCTGGTTTCTCTTGCTTGTAAAGCTTCAAAGCTTCATGCCCATCTTTAGCCTCAATAACCTCTTTTACATAAAACCTTAATGTATCAGCTATTGGCTTTCTTATCTTTGGCTCATCTTCTGCATATAAGACACGAAGAGTTTTTAGTTGCAATTTTGACACCTTTTGCATTTTTTCTCCTGTGAATTATAAGTAAACTTTATGGAATCTGCAAGTTCAATCTTTGTCTTACCATACTGGTAAATAGTATCCCGCCTCAGCTTGCTTTATATATTAAATTTAACTTTATCTCAAATTCATATTCGCCTGGCTCTAAGATAGTTATGGTTGTTTTAGGATACCCATCAATAATTTTTGGAGGAGTATCTCCATCAAAACTATAAATATCAGCAAACCCAGCTATCAAGTAGCCTGATGGCATCTCTTTATGTTCAAGTTCGTAAATGATCTCATTTTCACCAACTTTCCACTCATTTGGAGTTGTAACTTTCACTTTTTGTGCGGCAAATTGATAAAACTCTTGCATTTCAACTACTGAGCACTCTTGCGAGGGAGTCTCCTCCCCCACAAGCAAAGAGATAAAAAGAGATAAAGTTGCTATTGCTAGCTTCATCTTTTATCCTTTTAGTCTATGCATCTTTTCTGGAAGTGATGGCAAAATAAATCTAGTTGAAGGCTTAGTATAAGCATCAATTGCATAATCAATTCCAACAGGGTTAGCTACACCTATATTAGCATATTTTGGATCATGAATATCGATGATTTTTAGCGCCTCAACTGGGCATGATTGAACACAAGCTGGCAGTAAGCCTTCCTCTTGCCTCTCCCAACACATGCTACATTTTTCAGCTTTGCCAAGTTTTGTATTAAATTTAGAAGCTCCAAAAGGACAAGCCTTAACACAGCCTCCACAGCCTATACACATAGATTGGTCTTGTTTTACAATACCAGTTAATGGATCTTTAGTTTGCGCACCTGCTGGACAAATTGCCACACAAGCTGGCTCCTCACAGTGATTACAAGCAAGTGAAAAATAAAATCTCTCAGCTGGCATATCTACCATTGGAGCTTTTGCATACCAAGATAACTCTGGAAGGATATTGTTTTCATCTTCTAAATACTCTTCATGCCCAACCTCTCTTACCCTTCGCCAAGCTATACCATTATCTTGATGATATTGGTTTTTACAAGCCATTGCGCATGTGTTGCAGCCTAAGCATAGGCTACTATCTACTAAAAAAGCTTTTTGCA
Organism: Campylobacteraceae bacterium; assembly: GCA_012521935.1. Lineage (GTDB taxonomy): Bacteria > Campylobacterota > Campylobacteria > Campylobacterales > Campylobacteraceae > JAAYLJ01. The sequence goes on from JAAYLJ010000202.1 coordinate 4,743, forward strand.
TTGAAGATCCTTTTATACTTTTCTAAAGTTGACATAAGTATCATGAAGAGCAACCCCAGGGGCTCCTGTTTTGAATGCTCCCAAATCAGATGTAGTATCATCAACTAGCTCATTTACATTGTGGATTGAGTTATTAAACCACTGCTCATAAATCATTAAAGTGCCCTGAGGAACATTATCTGTTACTTTTTCCTTAATTTTTAAGTTACCTATTTTGTTAAAAATAGCAACTGTATCTCCTCTGTGGATTCGCTTTGTTTTTGCATCCTCAGGATTTACATAAACATAAGGGAAAGGATTAAACTCTTCCATCCAGTCAATGTTTTGAAATTGAGAGTGCAAGCTAAAACGGCTATGAGGTGAGATTAGTCTATACTCATCATATGGCTTTCTTCCAGGCACAAACTCTGGCAGAGCCTTCCATCCATTTTCCACAGCTTTTTCTGAGTAAAACTCATATTTTTTACTAGGAGTGAAAAACTTACCATCAGCATAAGGAACTACATGTTTTGCTTTTACAGGCCCATTTCTTAACTCTTCCCACGATTTAATGCCAAATTTTTCATAAATTCCAGCATTAAACTCTTTTATCGTCCACTCTTTTGTATCTACATATTGAGGGAAAGTACATGAACCTTTCTCAAGTGCGTTCATCTTTTTAGATAGAAGTGCAGCTATATGAAGATCATTTTTTGCTTCATGAAGTGGTTTAATGGCTTGTTCATTTATGCTAAGCCAGTAGTGCCAGTAGGAAGCATTTACATCATACTCTTCAAACTGAGTAGTAACAGGCAATACTATATCCGCCCACTTTGTAGTCTCAGTAAAGAATTGCTCCGCAACAACAACCATATCTAAAGTTTTGAAAGCTTTAATGAGCATATTTCTATCAAAGTCTTGCCCAAAAACATTTTTACAAGCAACCCATAAAAGTTTAATTTTTGGAGAGGCATTTAGTATCTCTCTTGCAGTTTTATTGATGTTAAAATATCTATCATCATAAGATGAGTCACCCTCTGCGCCTTGCGTAACATCACCCATTCTAACCCCACCTACATGCCCAACGCTTCCTTCTGGTTTTGGCATGCTCATGGCGTGGTAGTTAAAGCCCCAAGTATCTAAGTGCCCAAATCTTGAGCCCCCAGCATATTGTCCAATGTTACCTGTGATGGCAACTAATGCGTCTATAGCTCTAACAATTGAACCGCCATTTGAGTGTCTTTGGATCCCATATCCAGTCCAAATGGTAGCTGGTTTTGCTTTTGCAAATCCAAGAGCTAACTCTTGCATAACTTCAAGTGGAACCCCAGTAGCATTTACTACATCTTTTAAATTAATCTTATCTAGGTAAGCTTTATACTTATCGTAACCTATACTATTATCTTTAATCCACTTTTTATCTTGTAAGTTAGCATCAATGATAATTTTTGCTAATCCAAGAGCCAATAAACCATCATTTCCAAATTTAGGTTGGATCCACCTTGTAGCCTTTGATGCCATCTCTGTAAAGACTGGATCAATTACTACAACCTGTGCACCTTTTCTTTTAGCTTCATAGATATACTTAACACTATGTATGGCATTTGCCGCAGGATTTGATCCCCAAAGTATAATGTACTTACTATCTTTCATCTCTTCAGGATCATTTGTCCACATAGCGCCCATATCTAAGTTTTGAGCATCAATTCCAGCTGGCCAACAAGGAGTTCCTGCAAATCTTGTTGTATAGCCTATTGAGTTAAACATTCCCTCAACACCGTAGTGTAAAATCCCAAAGTTACCAGAATATTTAGTTAATGCCGCACCTAAAAGATTTCCATCTTCTTTTTTGATGGCAAGTAGTTTTTTGGCGATTGTGTCCATGGCCTCATCCCAACTGATGCGTTTCCATGTTCCAGAACCTCTGCCACCAACTTGCATCATTGGATACTTTATCCTATCTGGTGAATCGACTCTTCTTCCATATGTATTACCTTTTACACAAAGTCCGCCATCTGTGCAAGTTGACTCTGTAGCCCGTTCAACAAACTGCAAGACACCATCTTTTACATAAGATTTGATAGTACAAGTG
>JAAYLJ010000025.1 GCA_012521935.1 Campylobacteraceae bacterium
CTATATCTATAACAATAACTATAATATTAAATATTTTATTTATTTTAGAAAAATTAAATTTATTACAGTATCTTTTTTTGCTGCCTCAGGCTATGCAAAATATACTACTGTGGTTTTATAAAAATATTGTACAGATAGAGGTGAATATATGGGTTGTTTTACTTTTTGCTTTGGTGTTAAGTAAGGTAAAAGATATATTTGTTGATAAAAACGATGAGGAGATTGTATATCAAGACTTGGAAGAAATGAGCGAAAATCACAAAACAGTTTTTAAAACAATAGCTGAGATAATCAGCAATAGTGAGGGATTTCCTAATCCACACATTAGAGACTATATTAGTGTTCATGATGTTGAAAATGTGGAATTGAATTTAATTATAAATGATTTAGTGCAGAATAAATATATAGCTTTAGAATATAACAAATTCATATTGACTAAAAAAGGCGAGCAAGCAGCTATGAATCTGATGAGTGAAATCAAAAAAATAAATAGATTATTTCCATTTTAAAGAGTGTTAAAAACCACATATCGCCATATGAAACAGTTTAAATATAGGAGAAAAAATGGCAAATATAAAAGTCTTAGAAAATGAGATAACAGTTTTGAAAATCGATGATGAGGATTATATCTCTCTTACTGATATGCTAAAAGCTAAAGATGGAGATTTTTTTATATCTGATTGGCTTCGCAATCGTAATACAATCGAATATTTAGGGATTTGGGAGAAAATTCACAATCCAGATTTTAACTATGGCGAATTCGCCACAATTGCATCTCAAGCTGGATTAAATAGCTATAAACTCAGTGTTAAAGAGTGGAATGAAAAAACAAATGCCATAGGGCTTGTAGCAAAAGCTGGAAGGTATGGTGGAACTTATGCACATAAAGATATAGCATTTGAGTTTGGAATGTGGATAAGTGCAGAGTTTAAAATCTATCTAGTAAAAGAGTTCCAGAGACTAAAAGAGCAAGAGTTAAAGCAACTTGGCTGGGATATTAGAAGAAATCTTACAAAAATAAACTATAAAATCCACACAGATGCTATAAAAGAAAATCTAATCCCAAAAGAGCTTAGTGCTTCACAAATAAATTTTATATACGCGAATGAAGCAGATATTTTAAATGTTGCACTATTTGGAATGACTGCAAAAGAGTGGCGAGATCAAAACAAAGATGAAAAAGGCAACATAAGAGATACGGCAAATGTGCATCAGCTAGTTTGTCTAGCAAATATGGAGTCACTAAATGCACATTTTATGACTGAAGGATTATCTCAAAAAGATAGGCTTCAAAAGTTAAATAAAATAGCAATAGAGCAGATGAAGATACTAAGCCGTGAAGATATAAAAAAGATAACAAAATAGTGGATAGGAAGATGAGGTTGCAAATCACAAATCGTAGAATATAAACTACCAAAGCCTATATTTTGTGCTAGTAAAAAGAGCGGTAGTATTTTGTAAAATCAGGAGGAAGATCATGAGAATAGATAGTAGCTCTATAAACAAAATCGATACCACAAGTTTAAATATCTTTATACCAAATAAAAACTCTCATTTAGCGGGGTAAACATGAAAAATATCGCATTAGAAAACAGGCTTCAACAAAACTGCATAGACCTTTTAACGCATGAAGATTTTGGCTATGAGTTCATACCTCAAGCTAAAAATGTAGAGTTAAGAGATGGCAACACAAATCAAGTTTTGCTAAATAGTCTGCTTATCGAAAGATTGATGGCCATAAATAGCTATGAGTACAGAGGACAAGAGTATAAATTTAGCGCTTCTAACATATCTAAAGCCGTAGAAGATTTGAACTCTCCACTTCAAGAGGGCTTGCTTGCGGCTAATGAAAAGATAACAAATCATCTTCTTTTAGGCACAAGCTATGAGGAGTATCTTGATGATGGGACTAAAAAAAGCTTCTCTTTTAAGTATATTGACTTTGAAAATATAGAGAATAACCATTTTTACATAACAGAAGAGTTCACAGTTGAGCGTGCAAATCAGAGTGAAACCATTAAAAGCAGAAGGCCAGACTTAGTCCTGTTTGTAAATGGTATCCCACTTGTGGTGATAGAGCTTAAAAAATCTAGCACCAACTTTGAAAATGGCATTAAACAGCTAGAAAGAGAGCAAAGAAAAGATGAGATACCCCACCTTTTTAAATACATTCAACTAACCATTGCTGGAAATAGTAGTGAAGCAAGATATGGCACTACTGGAACTCCTCTAAGGTTTTATAGCCTATGGAGAGAGGAGGAGGGACAAAAAGCCAAAGCAGCTTTAGAGTCCATGACAAACGGTAGAGAGGTATCCAATCTTGACTTAACACTCTTTTCACTTTTGAGAAAAGATAGACTTTTAAGACTCATAAAGCACTATACTCTATTTGATAAAAGAGTTAAAAAGATTTGTAGATATCAGCAATATTTTGGGATAGAAAAGACCTTAAAAAAAGTAGATAAGGTAGTAGATGGCAAAAGAGTTGGTGGGCTTATTTGGCACACACAAGGTAGTGGAAAATCCCTTACTATGGTGATGCTTACTAAGCTACTAAAGCAGACTCATTCCAACGCAAGAGTAATCGTTGTGACAGACAGGATAGATTTAGATAGGCAAATTTACAACACTTTTGAAAACTCAGATGTGAGGGCAGATAGGGCTGTTAGTGGGGCTGATTTGGTAGAGAAGTTAAATAGCGGTGTTGGTGTCATAACTACTTTAGTAAATAAGTTTGTAAAAGCCAAAGAGTCAAATGTGCTTTTGAAAGAGAATAATATATTTGTCCTAATTGATGAGTCACATAGAACTCAAAGTGGCGACCTACATAAAGCCATGAAAAAAACGCTTCCAAACGCTTGTTATTTGGGTTTTACAGGAACACCACTTCTAAAAAAAGAGAAGGAGAGGAATAGTTTTTTAAAGTATGGTGGAGAGATTCATAGATACACAATAGATGAAGCGGTAAGAGATGGGGCAGTTTTACCACTTTTGTATGAAGGAAGATTGGTAAATCAAGAGGTTCTTGACAAAGACGGCTTAGAGAGGAAGTTTAACCTCATAGCAAGAGACCTAGAAGAGTCAGCCAAAAGAGATTTACAACAAAGATGGGCTAGGTTCCAAAAAGTCGCCTCTAGTGAGCTAAGGCTTGAGCTTATAGCTCTTGATATTAATGAGCACTTTAAAAAGACACTGCAGTTGCCAGGTGGTAACTTTAAGGCCATGTTTGCCACTAGCAGTAAGTATGAAGCTATTAAATATCATGAAATATTTCAAAAATGGGGAGATATAAATACCGCCTATGTCATCTCAAGTAGTGATCAAGAAGAGCTTGAGGGCGGAAATAAAGAGTATGTTGCAAAAGCGTGGAACAAAACCATTAGTGATTATGGAACTGAAGAGGACTATTTAGAATATGTGATGGGTGAGTTTGTCCATGGTGATGATATAGACTTGATAATCGTCGTGGACAAGCTCTTAACTGGCTTTGATGCTCCTAGAGCTTCCACTTTGTATATAGATAAGCAGCTAAAAGAGCACAATCTTCTTCAAGCCATAGCTAGAGTCAATAGGCTCTATAGTGGCAAAGATTATGGATATATAGTTGACTATAGAGGCCTTTTAGGCGAGCTTGATAAAGCGCTAACAGCCTACTCCTCTTTAGAGGGGTTTGATCTTGAGGATTTAACTGGTGCGGTGATTGATGTAAGAGAAGAGATTAAAAAAGCTAAAACATACTACGCTCACTTAGAGGAACTTTTTAAAGATGTTAAGTTTAAAGATGATTTAGAAAGCTATGTTCAAGCTTTAAAAGAGGCAAAGAAGAGAGAGAAGTTTAAAGAGGTGCTCTCTTTGTTTGCAAGAGCTTTCAAGCTGGCACTATCAAGTGAAAAGATTGATGATATTTTAAGTGAAAAGGATGTCAAACTCTATAAAAGAAAAGTAAAATTTTATAATGAGTTAAGAAAAGTAGTCCAACTTAGATACCATGAGGTTTGTGACTTTGGCAGATATGAAAGCCATATGCAAAAACTGCTAGACACCTTCATTAGTGCAAAAGATATTAATAAATTAACCCACCTTGTAAATATATTTGATACAGAGTTTGATGAAGAGGTTAAAAGAGTTGAGGGCAAAAGTGCTAAAGCAGATACTATCCTAAGTGCTGTTAGCGCGGTAGTTAGTGAAAAACTTGACTCAAATCCAGCTTTTTATAAATCCATTGCAAAACAGATTGAAGATATCATAAATGAGTATAGAGAGAAAAGACTGAGTGATGAAGAGAAGCTAATAAGAGCGGTGGGCTTGAAAGATTTGCTAAGAGGCGAGACAAAAGAGAGCAAAGAGAGGTATCCAAAAGAGTTTGGGGATGAAAAAATTCTCTTTGCCATATATGACAACCTTGGCGAGCTACTAGCTAACTTGGATATAGAGGAGTTTGATAGCGTTATAAAAGATTTGACACTAAAATTTAAAGAAGTTTATCTTGAAGCTAGTAAACGACCAGAGTGGCATAAAAATAGTGATGTTGAAAATGAGATAACAAGCGCCTTAGAGGACTCTCTTTGGGATATTGAGGATGATTATGGAGTGATGATTGAAGATAAGGAGACAATCTACAAAACCATTAGAGGTATAGGGATTGGATTTTATGCTTAAAGATATAAAAATATACAAAAAAGATGTTAAAAACATTATCTTAAAAGTTAGACCAACAGGCGAGGTCGAACTAACTGCTCCACATATTGCTAGTAAAGAACACATAGAGCATGTAGTGGCAAAAAGAAAGAAGTGGATAGCTAAAAAAAGAGCATTCTTTGCATCATTTAAGCATACAAAAAAAGAGTATGTAAGTGGGGAGGATTTTAAATATCTTGGGAGAAGCTACAGGCTCAAAGTGATAGAGTCACTAAAGCAAAGAGCTAGACTACAAGGGGGGTATTTAGAGATACATGTAAGAAACAAGGGTGACTTTAAGGCAAAAGAGCGCTTGGTTTATGAGTGGTATTATGAAAAGGCACTGCTCCACTTTTTTAACACTCTTCAAGAGTGGAATAAGATAGTTAAAAAAGAGATAAAAGATGTACGCATAAGAAATATGTAGAGCAGATGGGGAAGCTGCAATCCAGCCAAATCATATATCAATTTAAATATAGAGCTTATTAAAAAGCCAAAGATTTGCATAGAATATGTTGTGTTTCATGAGTTGATACATTTAATCTACCCAAATCACTCAAGAGAGTTTTATGACTACCTGTCTTTACATATGAGTGATTGGCAAAAAAGAAAAGATTTGTTAGAAAAGTTTTAAATCAGTCCACTATCATAAGTCAAACTGCGGACTACTAGAATAGAATAAATTAGCTAAAATCATCACTTTTTATAGCTCTTAGCTCATTTGTTTAATCTCCATTTACTGCTTTTTAGATATAATCCATCCACAAAAATTAAGGAGAAAATTATGGCAATGTACAATAGAAGGTATTTGCAAAATGGATCTGCCCAAACTTATGCTCATACCGAAACTAGAACCCAAGCTCAAATTTCAACTTTTATAAAACAGACTTATCAACTATTTGCAGCCTCACTGCTTGCTGCTAGTGCTGGAGCTTATGTAGGACTTGGAATGGCACATACCATTGCAAGCTTTTTTTGGCCACTGGTTATTTTAGAGTTTGCAACTCTTTTTGGACTATATGCAGCTAAGAAAAAAGCTGGATTAAATATGGCTCTATTGTTTGCATTTACATTCTTAAGTGGATTAACTCTCACGCCTTTACTTTCAGCTGTTTTAGGCTTGCCTGGGGGCGCTGGGATAGTTGCAAATGCTTTTGCACTAACAACCATAGCCTTTGGTGGACTTTCTGTTTTCGCAATGAATACTAAAAGAGAGTTTGGAGCTATGGGCAAAATGCTCTTTATTGCTCTAATCATTTTAATAGCTGGATCACTCATAAATATATTTTTAGGTAGTCCTGTTTTTCAATTAGCGATTGCTGGAATTGGTGCTTTTATCTTTAGTGCATTCATTCTTTATGATACGCAAAATATCATTCGTGGGGCATATGAAACACCAATCGAGGGTGCCATAGCGCTATATTTAGACTTTTTAAATCTATTTGTGTCACTTCTTCAACTTCTTGCTGCACTTAGCGGAAGAGATTAGTGGAAGGGCTTAACTTACGAATTATTGACGCCAATCTCAATCGTTTACGAGAGGGATTGCGCGTTTTGGAAGATATTTTTAGATATATACATGATGATTTTAAAACCGCCTCAACTATTAAAAACTTAAGGCACAAGACTAAGCTGGACATTCATAAAGAGCTCTTAAGCTCTAGAGATGCTTTAAATGATGTCTTAAAGCCAACCACCTCAAGTGAAGCAAAAAGAGATGATTTAAACTCAGTAATGATTGCAAACTTTAAAAGAACACAAGAGAGTGCTAGAGTTTTGGAGGAGATTTTAAAACTTAGTAATTCTAAAAAAGCAGAAGAGTTTAAAGCTTTAAGATATGAACTGTACGAGCTTGAGAAAAACTTAATTTAATTGAACTTTAGCTTTTTTTCGATATAATCACAGGTTTTACATCATTAGAGTTTAAGGAAAGACGATTATGACTGGTATTTTACTAGTAACTCAATTTATTTTAGCTGCTATTTTAACGGTTGCGGTTTTACTACAAAAGAGCTCATCAATTGGACTTGGTGCTTATAGTGGAAGTAACGAATCTTTGTTTGGTGCAAAAGGGCCAGCTGGATTTTTAGCTAAATTTACCTTTAGTATGGGATTAGTTTTTATAATAAATACTTTAGCTCTTGGCTATTTTTACAATGTTGAAAAAAAAGATTCAATTGCAGAGCAGATTGAAACAGTTATACCCTTGGCAAAAGAGCCTGTAAAATCTGAAGTTCCTCAAGCCCCAAAGGATAATTAAACGCAATGCTGCGTGTTCTGTTTCTTCTTGCCCTTTGGGTTTTTTACGCTTTTGGGGATGCGCATATTTTTGTTTATCATAGATTTGGGGATGATAGATACCCCTCCACCAATATTTCAACTCAAAAACTAAAAGAGCAGTTTGATTATTTTAAAGAGAATGGCTATGAGGTTATCCCTCTTTCAAGGCTAGTTGATGCTTTAAAAAAGGGTGAAGAGATTTTAGATAACTGGGTAGTTTTGACAATTGATGATAATTATCACTCTTTTTATAAAAATGGGCTAGGGGTATTTAAAGAGTATGGATACCCATTTTCACTATTTGTATATGTCAAAGCTGCAGAAAAAAAATATGGTGATTATAGCAGTTGGGATGAGTTAAGGGAGATTGCTAAATTTGGAAGCGTAGAGTTTCACTCATATGGACACGCTCACATGAGTAGGTTTAGCAAAGAAGAGTTAGAAGAGGATTTTAAAAAAGGGTTAGAGCTTTTTGAAAAAGAGATGGGCTTTAAACCAAAATATTTTACTCACCCATATGGTGAATTTAATGAAGAGCTAATAGAAGTAGCCAAATCTTTTGGATTTAGTGCTTTGATTAACCAAAATATGGGCGCAGTTTCAAGTAGTAGTAACCCTTATGATTTAGATAGAACAGCTCTTGGAGAGAGTTCAAATTTAAAAGAGTTTTTAAATTATAAATATTTAAATGCTAAATGGATAGAGCCTTCAATTTACCCAGAAGATGGGATTTTAAAAGAGGTAAAAGCCGTTTTAAGTAGTGAGGTTAAAAAAGCTGGACTCTATGTAACAGGAAATGGCTGGAGAGAGCTTGAGGTTAAAGATGGGAAGGTTTCAAAAGATTTAAATTTAAAATTAAATCATGAGCGGGTTAGATTGATTTTGAGTGTTGGAAACAGTATATCAACAAAGATTCTTACAAAGGATTAGTATGTTAAATGAAGTTTATAGTGAGCAAAAAGAGGGTGCCTCAAGGGCTATAGATGCGCTAAGGCGAGAGTTTGGTACATTAAGAAGCGGTAAGGTGTCTATCTCGATATTAGATAATATTCAAGTGGATTATTATGGAACTATGACTCCACTTAATCAAGTTGCCACTATCTTAGCAGTTGATGCCATAACCATAAGTATAGCTCCGTGGGAAAAATCTATGTTAAAACCTATTGAAAGTGCCATAAGTGGCGCTAATATTGGTGTAAATCCAAATAATGATGGAGAGAGCGTAAAGCTATATTTCCCGCCAATGACAGTTGAACAAAGACAAGAGAGTGCAAAAAAAGCAAAAGCTATGGGAGAGAAGGCGAAAGTTGCCATAAGAAACATAAGAAAAGATGCGAATGATAAAGTTAAAAAGTTTGAAAAAGATAAAGAGATAACTGAAGATGAGTCAAAAAAAGCTCAAGATGAAGTTCAAAAGATTACAGACTCATTTGTAGATAAAATTGATGGATTAGTTAAAGAGAAAGAGAGCGAACTTTTAAAGGTTTAAGATGGATATTGAAAAAATTTACAAAGAGAGTGAAGCCTATTTAGAGGGGCATTTTCTACTTAGTGGGGGAATGCACTCACAGTTTTATCTTCAAAGCGCTAAAGTTTTAGAAGATCCATCTTTGGCTGAAAAACTAGCTAACGCGCTGGCAAAAGAGATTAAAAAAAGTAAAATCAAAATAGATACAGTTTGCGCTCCTGCCATTGGTGGAATAGTAGCTGGTTTTGTGCTAGCAAAGGCTCTAGGGGCAAGATCTATCTTTACTGAAAGAGTTGATGGAAAGATGACTCTTAGGCGCGGATTTGAAGTAAAAAAGGGTGAAAATATACTTATTTGTGAAGATATCATCACTACTGGAGGCTCAGCTTTAGAATCAGCAAATTCACTAAAAGAGTATGGGGTGAATATAGTTGGTTTTGCAGCTTTGGCAAATCGTGGATTTTGTAAAAGAGAGGGGAGTGATTTACCTCAAAACAAAATCTGTAAACTCCCAAAAGATTTACCATTTTTTGCTTTGGGAGATTTTACCTTTGAAGTATATAGCCCAAAAGATTGCCCACTATGCGCTAAAGGAAGTGAGGCAATAAAGCCAGGAAGTAGAGCCACTTAAATGCGCTGGCGCGATGTAAGGAAGGGGAAGTTTCAAAAACTAGAAGACGAAGAGGAGTTAACCCCAAAAGCTGCTCCACTTGTCCTTAGATTTAAAGCATGGATTATAGATGTTTTTATGATATATATCCCAATACTATACATAACTACTTATTTTATACTTGATGGTAAAGATGCATTTCAGTCAAATCAGTTTGCCATTTTCATTGATACCGCACTTTTTGGTGTGATTTTAGCCCTATTTTGGACAAAAAAAGGGCAAAGTCCTGGTTTGAAAGCTTATGAATTAAAACTTATAGATTTAAAAGATGAAAAATCTCCCTCATTCTTAAAGTCACTGTGGAGATATGCGTTACTCTTGGTGGCTGGGGCATCTATAGTTGGTTTATGTTTAGGATTTTTTAGAAAGGATAGAAAAAATCTTCATGATTTACTATCTAAAACCGTAGTCATTAGATAATGTTTCCTTTAATTTCTCTATTTTTCTTTGCATATTTTTCAATAATTGCAGTATATATTGTTTTTTTGCCAAAAATTTTGCAAAATCTTGGTTATGTTTCATTAGAAATAGGAATCGTTTTTGCAATCGCTCCATTAGCAAGATTTATAGTCCCTTTTCTTTTTAAAAAGTTTTTTGAGCTTAATTTAAGAGTTTTCTACTTTGCACTTTTTTTAGCTTTAAGTAGTGCGATTTTATTCTATTTTACAATAGAAAATTTCTACTTTTTTATATTTCCAAATATTTTATTTGGCATCTCCATTGGGCTTATTTTGCCATTTATTGAAGTTTACGCACTAGAATATTTAGGCAAAAATAGATTTGGCAAATCTAGACTTTTTGGCTCACTTGGCTTTATGTTAACTTCTATTTTTCTAGCAAATTTTTTAAATAGTAGCTCTACAGCACTAAATTTTTTCCTATTTTTCATAGTATTAATGTCCATATTTTCAACTCTTATCACCCTTAAAGATAGTCATTTTAAACAAAACAAAACTTCTAATGCAAAGATAAATTTTAAACAAAATTGGGGTTTTTGGCTAAATCTATTTTTGATGCAAGTTAGCTTTGGGGCATATTATAATTTTTTCACAATATATCAGACAAACATGGGAGTCTCTTTAAGCTTAACTGGCTGGATGTGGTCATTTGGTGTTGTATGTGAGATCGTACTTTTTTATTTTCAAGGTCTATTTTTAACAAGATTTAAACTTCTTAATTTAGTTCAAATTTCATCATTTTTAACCTCAATAAGATGGCTTTTGCTCTTTGCTTTCCCGGGAATTGTGCCAATTATCTTTTTTGCTCAAGCTTTTCATGCTTTTAGTTTTGCACTACACCATAGCGCTGCTTTTACTCATTTAAAAAATATAAATGAAAATAGCTCCCTAGCTGCGCAGTTTTATTATGGACTCTCATTTGGTTTAGGAGCATTTTTAGGAGCTCTTTTAGCTGGACTTTTTTATGGGGAAAATCTATATCTTTGGGCTAGTTTGGTAGCTTTAATTGCAGGAATTTTCACAAAATTTACTTCGCTAAAACAAAATTTCTAAAGTGTAAATATCTTATATTTAATCCCAAAGAAGATCTTGCACTATTTATAATTTTATCTTTAAACTCTTCTTTTCCCTTGTCCGTTGCAAGTTTATTTCCATCTTCACTTGAGGCTACATTTAAAATAATCCTTCTTAGGGCTTCTTCATTTGCTCTTATTTTTGAAACTTCATGCTCATTGTGAGCTTCTACAGAAAAGGTGGCTTTTAAAACCCTATAATCCCCCTTGCCTAGATTAATCATTATTTGATCTAGTGGGACTTCTAGTGGATTTACCACCTCTTGTAGCACTCTTCTTGGATTTTTATCACTTGCAAAATCAAAAGCTTTAGTTTTTCTAAGTGGATTTTCACTAGCTAAAGAGCCATAAATTAGATATATAACTATCACAATGATAGCAACAGCTAAGGCTATATTTCCAACTCTAACTCCACTCATGAAAATCCTTTCAAGATTTTGTTGTTTTAGCTAACCTCTTTCTTTTTGTAGGATCTAAAAATCTTTTTCTAACTCTAATACTCTTAGGAGTAACCTCAACAAGCTCATCATCTTCAATCCACTCAAGTGCTCTTTCTAGTGTTAAAATCCTAGGCGGAACGAGTTTTATGGCTTCATCTGCCCCAGCAGCTCTTATGTTTGTAAGCTGTTTTCCCTTTATGGGATTTACATCCAAATCATTTGGCCTTGAGTGCTCTCCAATAATCATTCCAATATAAACCTTAGTTTGTGGTTCTATAAAAAGTGCCCCTCTATCTTGTAAATTAAAGATTGAGTACCCTAAAGCTTCGCCATTTTCCATTGAAACAAGTGCACCATTAGTTCTTTTACTCATTGAGCCTAAAAGTGGCCTAAACTCTAAAAATGAGTGATTTAAAATCCCCTCACCTTTGGTATCGGTTATAAATTGCGATCTAAACCCAATCAAACCTCTTGCAGGTATCTCAAACTCAATTCTTGTTTGCATATCTCCTGTTGGGTGCATGGCTGTCATTTCAGCCTTTCTTTTTCCAAGTTTTTCAATGATAGTACCAGTAAATTCATCTGGAAGATCAATAACTAAGTGTTCAAATGGCTCCATTTTAATGCCATTTTCCTCTTTTATGATAACTTCTGGCCTTCCAAGGGAAAATTCATACCCCTCTCTTCTCATATTTTCAGCTAAGATGGTAATTTGTAGTTCACCTCTTCCAGAAATTTTAAATCTACCCTCGCCTATTGGGTCAAACCTCATTGCGATATTTGTTTTTACTTCTGATTCTAATCTATCATAAAGTTTATTTGAAGTTACATGCTTACCTTCTAAACCTGCTAAAGGTGAGTCATTAACGCTAAATATAACTGAAAGTGTTGGCTCTTCAATAAAGAGTGGATCTAATGGAGTTGGATTTGCAGGATCAACCACGCTATCCCCAACATCTAGGGCATCAAATCCAGCAATGGCTATGATGTCTCCAGAATAGGCGATATCTATATCTTTTCTCTCTAGTC
>JAAYLJ010000203.1 GCA_012521935.1 Campylobacteraceae bacterium
ATGATTCATATCTACTTCATAACTATTTTTTACATACCAAACTAAATCATACCAATCTCTTCCCTTTGGTCTTGTTTTCCAGCCTCTGCATAAAATAGCATGTAATTTTCCTGCAAACAAAGAAGATGTTTTCATAGTTTTTATTTGAAATGGCAGAGGCACCAAATGTAGTTTTTCTTCAACCTCAAAATCAAGTGGTGGATTTGTATCTACTTCAAGCTTTATTTTTAACTGTTTTGTGGGTGGATATTTTGCAACAATATCTTTTGGAGCATTTATTGAGATTAATTGTTTTATAGTATTTGTTTTTAAAAATGCTGATTGTGTATTACTATTTGTTTTGATTTTTGTATCAATTGAGCACTCAAATCCATAGTTATTTAAATAAGATAAAATAGTTTTTTCATATTTTGATAAATCAAAAGAGCTATCAGGCTCCAGTAAAGAAAAATCTAAATCTTCTGAAAATCTAGGAAGCTTGTAGAGTATCCTCAAAGCTGTACCGCCATAAAAAGCAGCATAATTAAAAAAACCAGTTTCATAAAGAGCATATAAAACTATCTCTTGCAATACCTCTCTTAAAGCTTCGAAAGGCTCATCTTTGTTTAAATCATACCTACTTAGCATAGCCTCAATATGAGGATGAAGATTAGCCATTTTGAATCCTTTTTAATACTTTTGCAACATTTAATAAAACTCTAGAGCCATAAGCCATGGATATGTGCCAAAATAGCTTACTATCTAGTTTTAAAAGCTCATCATGTTCTATTCGCAGATCTTCTTCTAAATACTCTAAAATCTCATCTTCTTTTAGATTTTTAGCTCTTTTATCTAAAAAGATTTTATCACAAAGTGCTTTTTCTGCTGTTGCTATAAAATGTCCTCCATCTTGATTGTCATACTTCCAATCTACTCCTAAAGAGTAGGCTTTTAAAGGTATCCTTTTATATGAAAAATTTCCTAAAGCTGTAGAGTATTTGACTGATTTTGAAGAAGTGGCTGATGTGATGGTATATACCCTCTCAGGAATTAACCCATAATAAGATAAAGCATACTCAAAAGATACATAAGATGGCTTATGTAGTATATTTGCTATTAAGATATAGTTTAAATCTTTAATCCTATATTTTTCACTAAAAACATAAACTCCTCTTTTTAGACTTATTAAATCCCCTATTTTTACCATATAGTTTATTTTTTGAAGTGGTTGTTTGTACTTATCTTTAAGCACACTTTTAAGCACATCTGTTGTGGTGATATTTTGAACAATTTCTCTTTTTATATCTAATGTATTCATTTTATGATTTTAACTCTATTTAGTTTTAATTAAGCTTATACAATATAGATAATAGGATTTTTTCATATTATCTATACTGATTTTATCTTGTTTCCATACTTTAGGTGAGAATATACACTCATATCCATCTATTTAGCTTTCACTTTTTATCTTTTTTTATTATAAAGTTTTAGTGAAATAGCTAGCTAGAGGGTAGAAAATTAAAGATATTTAAACTTTAAATGGGCTTGCTAACATCAATATAATAGGGCTTGAAAGAGGTTTTATAGTTGGTGGAAGTGAGGGGAATTGAACCCCTGTCCAAAA
>JAAYLJ010000204.1 GCA_012521935.1 Campylobacteraceae bacterium
CTTTCCATTATCGCCCTCTAGGGTAAAAAGATAGCTATATTTTTTAGATATTTCACCTATTTCACTACTGTTGCACTCGTGTAAAAGACTCATAAAAGCATCATAATAATACTTTGGATATGGTGGAACATTTAGTGATTTTAATTTTGCAAAAGCCATTTCGCCTATCTCATTTATAAATTTTACAATCGAAATATTTTTATCCATCTACTGCCTTAAAATTTTAAAAAAATATTATATCTTATCAAGCTGTTAAGAGGGTAAAAGCTATACTCCTAGTGCTCCTATTAATTCTTGAGGCTGGGTTGAGTATCTTATGGCATCTTCTTTTGTGATAAGTCCAGCTCTAACTGCTTTTACCATTGCTTGAGTTTGGGTTACCATTCCTGTTTTTTGTTGATTTAACTGTAATTGTGAATATATTTGATGAATTTTATTCTCTCTAATGAGGTTAGAAATAGCTGAATTATTGATTAAAACTTCATGAACAGCATACCTTCCACCCCCAATCTTAGGAAGTAAACTTTGAGAGATGATTGCTACTAATGAAACTGAGAGCATATTTCTAATTTGCACCTGTTCGGCTCCATCAAAACTATCAACTATTCTATTTAATGTTTGAACAGCAGAGGTTGTATGTAAAGTTCCTAAAACCAAGTGCCCAGTTTCAGCTGCTGTAATGGCTGTTCCTATGGTTTCATGATCTCTCATCTCACCAACTAAGATAATATCTGGATCTTCTCTTAAAGAGTATTTTAAACCTCTGGCAAAACTTTTTGTATCTTCCCCCACATTTCTATGAGAAAATAGACTTTTTTTATTCTCATGTACAAACTCTACTGGATCTTCAATTGTGATGATATGTTTATTTTCAGTTATATTTATCTCATTTAAAAGCGCTGCTAGGGTTGTTGATTTACCACTTCCTGTTGGCCCTGTTACTAAGATGAGTCCTTTTTCTCTTTTAATCATATGTTTAAAAATCTCTGGAGCTTTTAAATCATCTAGTGAGGGTATAATTATGGGGATAATCCTAAATGCAGCGGCCAATTCATTATTTATAGTGTAGTAATAATTTGCACGAAAACGCCCAATACCAGGGAGCATAATGGCAAAGTCTAACTCTTTATTCTCTTCAAGCTCTTTTTTTTGCTTATCGGTAATTAGGGCATAACACATTTGCTCTATATCTTCACCAGATAAAACATCCATATCTAAGCCTGCTAATTTGCCATCAATCCTAATCCTAGGTTCACTTCTGCTAACTAAATGTAAGTCTGAAGCTTTATAGGCAACGACATTTTTTAATAGAGTTCTTACATCCATAAATACAACCTTTGTGCCATATTATTCAATGATTTTTGGAACAATAAAAAATCCATTTTCACTGTTTTTAGTTTGATTCAAAATATTTTTAATAATTTCACTATTTGATTGTGGATCATCTTCTCTAAAAGGGGTTGGTTTTATGCAAGAAGATGATGAAAGTGGTTCTTTGTAAGAGTTTTGAAAACTATCTATGAAAGAGATTATAGAGTTTAACTCTTGTAGGGTTTTTTTCTCATCATTTACACTTATGCTAGATGATTTTTCAAGTTTTTTAAGTAAAGCACTATCAACAAACACGAATTTTCCTCATTTTAGTCTCACTCTTTAGGACAAGAGTCAATTAAATATTGTATCAAAAAGGAGTTTAAAAAAGAATTGTTTCATTCCCGCTGTGATACAATAAAAGTTTTAAAATTAAGATAAAGGATAGTTGTGGCATTAAAAGAGAATATAAAGGCTATTAGGCAAGAGATAAGTGCCCAAGAGCAATTTTTAGAAAGCCTAATAAAGGGTGAGAGATTCTTTAAAAAATATAAGTGGTTAATCTTAGGAGTTGTGGTGGCCATCGTTTTAGCTGCGATTGTCATTAATGTAAATACAATCTTAAAAGAGAAGAGAGTTTTAGAGGCAAATGAGACATACTTAGCACTTTTAAACAATCCAAATGATGGAAGTGCGTTAGAGCTTTTGAAAAAAAGAGATTTAAAACTATATAATCTTTTTAAATTTTCTCAAGCAGTAAAAAATGAAGATAAGAGTGAATTAAACGCTTTAGCTAATGAAGAGTTTGATGAGTTTTTAAAAGAGATAGTTTTGTATGAAACTACTGGAGAGAGCGAAGAGTTGCTTATAAATTTAACCTTTTTAAAAGAGGGGTATGCTCTTCTTGAAAAAGGAGATATTGATGGAGCCAACGCATCTTTTGCAAAGGTATCACCCGCTTCTTCATTGCAAAATATCATCAGTAGTTTACAACACTACCAAGGGAAATAGTAGATGTTTAGAGTCGCTTTAACCATCATTCCAATATTTTTGATTTTAAGTGGATGTGGAACAAAAAGACAATATTTTGAGCCAGAGCAGACAGTTGGTAAGGTAAAGTATGAGAAAAAATTACCAGCCCCAATTATAGATGTTTTTAGACATGGTGCAACATTAGAAAATGGACAAGTAATCGTTGGAGATGGCGTTTTAGACATAGTGCTGCCAAAAGACTTTGTTTTTTTGGGACAATATGATGATAACTATGTTGCAGCAAGCAGATGCGGAGAGTTAATAATCCTTAATGGAAATAGTGAAACTATATATTCAAAAAAGTTTGATAAAGGGGTTGCAGCAGCTGCGCTAGATGGAGCTTTACTAGCTTTAATTGATAGATCTAATGGGCTTTATCTCATAGATACTAAAGATGAAAAGAGACTTTTTTACAGCAAGCAAGAGGATGTTTTTGCCCTAGATGCTAGGATTTCAAATCCATACTTTTTAAACACTTTAGTTATATATCCAACTTTAGATGGAAAAGTCATCATAGTAGATAGAAATAGCGGTGAAACCATAAGAGATGTGGTTATTAGTAGCGAGCAGTTTTTTAATAATGTAATATTTTTAAATGTCATAGGTGATAGGCTTGTTGTTGCTACATCTACTAGGGCTATATCGATAAATCCAAACAATACAGCATTTTTGGATGCAGATATTAAAGATTTAATCGTACTAGAAGATAGAGTTTTTATTTTTACAAAAGATGGAAGAGTGCTTTTAACTGATACAGATTTAAACATTTTAAAAGAGAGAAAGTTTGAATTTGCAGTTTTCTCAGGTGTGATTCATGGTGAGTTTATCTACATGGTTGAGAAAAATGGCTTTTTGATTGCAACTGATTTGGATTTAAAAAGTGTAAATATATATAAACTTCCTAGCAAAATCAAAACCATGGTATTTGCCACTGATGATACTTTGTTTGTTGGCGATAGATATTTAAAGCTTAATAAAAACTGATGAATAAAGTAGTAGATTTTTTACTTAAAGAAGGGGTTTTGTGTAAAACTTTATACCCCATTAGTTTTAGCCAAAATAGAAGAGGGGTTGTCTGTTTTTTAGGGGTTGATTTAAACTCTAAATATGTAGGAGTTTGGCACAGGGTGACAAAAAACTACTTAAATGAAAAAGAGGCAATGTTTTTTTTAGCAAGCCATAAAGAGCTTGAGGGCGCAAGAGGACATAAAATATTTAGAAAAATATTAATAAATGAGAGTACTCTTTCTAAAAAAGCAAAAGAGATACTAAGTTCAAAAAGTTGGAAAATAATAGATGCTTCTGTGTGATATTGGAAATTCAAATGTACATTTTTTGCAAAATGGAAGGCAGTGGAGTATCTCTTTGGAAGAGTTTAAGAGTTTTGTCCCAGAAGAGACACTATTTTATATAAATGTAAATGAAGCTCTGAAAACTTTTTTAAAAGATAGGAAAAATTTTATAAATTTAGAGCCATATTTTAATTTTGATACCATATATCAAGGCATAGGGATAGATAGAGTAGCTGCTTGTTACACTATAAGTGATGGGATAGTAATAGACGCAGGAAGTGCAATAACTGTTGACATAATGACAAATGGATTGCATTTAGGAGGGTATATATTGCCAGGACTTAGTGCTAGTTTGGATACTTATAGTAAAATATCTCCTGCTTTAAAAACATATTTTAATCCAAGCGTAATACTTGATGCGCTGCCCCAAAAAACAGCAGACGCAGTTAATTACGGTATCTTAAAATCGATACTTTTAATGCTACAAAATACTTGTTTAGAGAAAAACATATACTTTACAGGTGGAGATGGAAAGTTTTTTTCAAAATTTTTCAAACACTCAATATACGATAAGATGCTAGTTTTTCGTGGTATGCAAAAAGCAATAGAAGAAAATGATCTATCAAAAAGGATATAGATGTTAACAATCGCTTTGCCAAAAGGCAGAATAGCAAATGAGTCACTGAATATTTTTACTACTATTTTTGGAAATGGTTTTGAGTTTGAAGATAGAAAACTTATATTGAAAACTCCACAATTTAACTTTTTATTAGTTAGAAATCAAGATGTTCCAGCCTATGTAAAACATCAAGCAGCTGATTTAGGGATTGTTGGTTTAGATGTTTTAGAAGAGCAAGAGTTAGACTTAGTACAGCTTTTAGATTTAGGGATTGGAAAATGTAAGGTTTGTGTTGGAATGAAAAATGGAGAATTTTTGGATTATGATAAGCCTGAGATAAGAGTTGCAACAAAAATGGAGAGAATTGCAAAAAACTATTTTTCTAAAAAAGCGATGGCTGCAAATATTATTAAGCTTTATGGCTCAATAGAGCTAGCTCCCCTTGTTGGACTTTGTGATGCAATCGTAGATATCGTAGAATCAGGTGCTACTATGCGCCAAAATGGACTCCATGTAGTTGAAACCATAATGGAATCCTCAGCATATCTAATAGCAAATCAAAATAGTTTTATTGAGAAAAAGAGCGAAATATTAGATCTTTACTATCGTATCGCTCCATTAGTGAAAAAAGATTAAGGGTATAGCTCTAAAACTCTATCGATCTTTTGATTTAACTCATTTTCTCTAATTGGTTTTAGTAAAAAATCATACGCTCCCTTATCCAAAGCTTCTCTTTTTCTGCTCTCATCAGTTGTTAAGATAATGATGGGAGTTGATGAAAAATGCGGATATGCACTTAGGGCATCTAAAAATTCAATCCCATCCATTACTGGCATTTTAATATCTAAAAGTATGCACCCTATATCTGGGTTTGCCTCTAAGGCTTCTATCGCGTCAAGTCCATTTGAAGCCTCTATGATTTTAGATATGTTTGGATTTTTCTTTAGTAGTGAACTAATCAGTTTTAAATTAAATAAATCATCATCAACAGAGAGTACAACTAGTGAATCTTTTGACATAAAATCTCCTCTTAATTAAATATTTTCAACCAATTTTTCTAATTCAGATTTACTTATAATATTTGGTATAACTTTAGAAATACCAAGCTCCTTTGCATCTAAACTAGAAGACTTTGAGTCTTGAAACAAAAAAACTTCTCCAAGCTTATCGCTATGCTTTAGCTGGAAAGTTTTTATTAATTGGATTAACTCTTCCGCAGATGATCCAGGAGTTGCATCATCTATCATTATTATATTAAACCAATACTTTTGTAAAGCTTCTTTAAAAAAATGCAGTGAATTAGCTTCCACGCACTCTTTGCCAGCTTTTCTTAAAACACTAACAAATATTTTTGTCTCTATTGGATTTTTCTTAAATACTAAGATAGATTTACTCTCTACATCCTTAGGCTTAACTACCTCTTCTTTAGGAGTTCTTATCTCTTGTTTCTCTTCTTTGATTTTTGGCTTACTAAGCACTTTTTCTTCTATTTTGTCTGGGATAAATTGAGAAAGTATGGCTTGAATGCTATCTTTTTTTACTGGTTTAGTAATGTACTCATCAAGTCCTTCTTTCATAAATCTCTCTCTATCTCCTTTTAATGCGTTAGCAGTAATGGCTACTATTGGGATATGAGGTAGATTATTCATAGATTCATACTCTAAGATTTTTTTAGTAGCTTCCACCCCATCCATTACTGGCATAGCAATATCCATAAAGATTAGATCATAATCTCTCTCTTTTCTAGCCTTTAGAGCTAAACTACCATTATTTACAATGGTAACATCAAGCCCTAAATCCTCAAGAGTGCGCTTTATTAGCTTTTGATTAATTTCATTATCTTCAGCTACTAACACCTGAGCATTAAATGAACTTGATAGCATATCTTTAGAAAAAGCCTTAGCGCCCATGGATATGTTTGCTTTTTGGGAGAGCCAATTTATGATTTTAGTTGGCCCAATTGGTTTAAAAACTGGGGTAATGTAGTTATCTTTCAAAGCTTCCACTACTTGCTTTCCGACAGGGTTTAAAGCTAAAAGTATTGGAATGTGGATTTTTCTATACTCATTTATATCATCTTTGCTCTCTAAGAGGTTATAATCTACCGCTATTAAACTCACATTTGATTTGTATATATACTCTTTAAGCTCTTGAAAGTTTGTGTAAAACTTCACATTTACTCCAAAATAATTCATATACTCATAAATGTAAGTCGCCCTTGAATCATTACTATTTTCTTTAGTTAAAATAGCGCAAGTAAAGCCCTTGTATAGATCCTTTGTCTCTTGAATAGTAGGAGATGGTATTTTTGGAAAGCTAAGGGTAAAGAAGAAAGAACTTCCTTTGCTAGGCTCACTCTCTAAGGATAACTCTCCTCCTAAAGCCTTAATAAGCCTTGAAGAGATTGTAAGGCCAAGTCCTGTTCCCCCATATTTTCTAGTAATAGTTGAGTCTGCTTGAGAGAAGGCATCAAAAATCTTTGCTTGCTGCGCGGCGTCAATTCCAATTCCATTATCTTTTACGCAAAAATAGATTGTCTCCTCACCTTGAGCACTACTCTCTTTTTTCTTAATTTGAATATCTATTACTCCATGTTCTGGAGTAAATTTAACCGCATTGCTAAGCAAGTCTATTAAAGTTTCTTTAATCTTAGAAACATCCCCTTTTAATGGAGAGATTAAACTAGGATCTATGAAACATTGCAAGTCTATATTTTTTTCAGCTGCTTTTGCTCCATAAACATTAACAGCACTTTCAAATTCATCTATTGGTAAAAATATTACTTCATCAATTTCAGTTTTATTGCTCTCAATTTTAGATAGATCTAAAATATTATTTATAAGACTTAAAAGGTTTTCAGAGCTCTTTTCTATGACATCAACAAACTCTCTTTTCTCTTCATCTAAATCTGAATTTTTAAGAAGTTCGGTAAAACCAATGATTCCATTTAAAGGAGTTCTAATTTCATGAGACATGTTTGCTAAAAATATACTTTTTGCAGCACTTGCCTCCTCGGCTATTTTCTTTTCATCTGCTATTTTTTGGATAACTAAATCGATTGCTTTGTAAGCTTCACTTGTTCCTTTGCTAGTACCAAAGTCTATGGTGCTATCAGAATCAACCAAGCCTTTAATTTTAACAAAAACACTCTCTAATCCTAAAATATTTCGTTTTAATTCCCTTCTTAGTAAAACCCCCATAACTAAAAAGATAAAGCTCGAAATCCAAATGGCACTACTTATTCCAAGTTGCCAAAAAGAGTCTTTTGCAGTCATTTCTACATTTTTATTTAAAGCAAATTTTAGTAAAAGGGCTATCTCTTTAGTGATATCGATCTGGCTTGTTAGCATAACAAACCAAGTAGTAGGCTCTATCAAAAATTCTCCACTTTGAGCTAATTGGGCAATGGAGACTCTAACTTCATTAATCTCCTCTAGGATTGCTCTATTTTGCGGAAGTTTCAAGCTGTTTTCAATCTCTTTTTTTACATATCCATCTACTAAAGAGTCGATGTTAAAACTTGAATTGCTATTGATTATGTTTAACCAAATCTCCATTTGAGCATCTTTCATTGGGGCTCTAAGCGTTAATATATGGGAGATGAAGCCCCTTTCTTGCCCTATATACTCTATGTCGCTATATACATTTGCTAAAGAAAGAGCCAAAGAGTTGGTTTCAAAATCATTTGAAATCTTTGTGATTTTAAAAATCTCTTTAGATATTAACTTATTTACCTCACTATAAAAATCAAAAAATATAGTATTAAAATCAGTTTCTAAGTTCATTACACTCTCTCTTATGCGAGGTAGCGCGTCAAGAGTCTGTACAACTTTAGATAACTCAGTTGAAGTGTTTTCATTTTGAAGTTGGCGCACAAATGAGTTTAAAGCCTTTACATGGACATCTGTTTGTTCATACTGAGCATTTACTAACTCTTTTGCCAAAGCCCCCTCACTTCCAATATAAACCCCACTAAGTCCTCTTTCTTTAGCTAAAGATTCAGATAAGTTTCCCAAAATTTGCGTCTTTTCAAGCTCTAAAGATAGTTCATTTGAGTGAAGGAATTGATTATATGAAATATATAAAAAATATGATGAAAAGATTAAAATAATGAAAATAGGCACATTACTAATAAGGCTCATAACCGTAGTTGTTTTAAGAGAAAGTTTCATATCATTAATCCTTTTGCTAAATTAAATTAATTTTTGATTTCAGTAGTAGGTAGAAAGTTTTTAGTTCATCAAGAACCAACATGTCATCTTTTTCAAAAAGTGTTTCAATAAGCTTTGTAGCTTTATCAAATCTAAAATGTCCACTAGCGCCTAAAAGCTGATGAAGTAGTGTTTTTTTGGCTTCCGTGTCTTTTTGTATCAAAACATCTTCAAGGGCTATTAAAATCATCTCAGCATGATCGCAGTACTCTAAAATCAGCTCATTTAACTCTTTTGGATCCATCTCTAAAGCTTCTAGCGTTAAATCATAATCTATAACATTATCGATAGTTAAAGATTCTTGGGTAGGAGGTTCTTCAAAAGCAACCAAAGATTCTTCTTCAATAAAAGGCTCTTTAAAAGCGACTAAAGGCTCCTCTTTTGGCTCTAGTTCCTCTTGTAAATTTAAAGAATCAGGTATAGTTTCATCTACTTGAAGTTCATTCAAATCATCTTTAAAACTATCAAATAAAACCATATCATTAGCATTTTCTTCAGGAAATTCAATTCTTTCTTCACTATTTATCTCATTAAAAGAGGTGGTTAAAGGATCTATAAAAATGCTTGATTGCTCTTGTTTGGTTGTGGCTGGTTCTTCTTTTGCTACTTTTGGAACATAATTACTTCCTATTGGAGAGAGATCAACTCTAAAATAAGCAGCTTCTAAACCATCATTTTCTAATGAAATAATCTCTTCAATATCTATCTTAACTTCAAGTTCTTTTCCATTTTTAAGTAAGAGGATTGCATTTTTATTGGGAGTTCCGCTGTATAAAACATAATCTATCCACGAAAAGTTTTTAAAACGGTGAATGTATCCAGGGCGATTTTGAAAAAGATCCGCCACATCATTTACAAAAGTTTTAAATTCTGTAATATCTTCATACCCCAAAAAATCAAGTACAGCTTTACTCATTCCTACCAAGTTACATTTTTTGTCGTATAAAATCATAGAAAATCCTCACTTAATGCTGTAGAATATTATCTTAAGTGAGTTTAAAATTATCTTTTTTTATATAAAATTATGAAACTATAATATTTACATCTTCATTTTTGATAAAAAATTTTGTCAGCTACTTTTTTGCTACAAATAGTTTTTATCTCATCATAAGAAGCGTTTCTCATCTTTTCAAAAGTTCCAAAATAATCTATGAGTTTTTTTATCGCTCCATCGCTAACCCCTTGAGTTTTTAGAGTTGAAAATGAAGTTAAATTTTTTCTCCTACTTTTTCTATGAAACTCTATGGCAAATCTATGCGATTCATCTCTTAATCTTTGAAAAAATTGTAGCTTTTTATCAGTTGTTGGGAGTTCAAATGTGCCATTTTTTGTATGCAAAAGATCTCTTGAAGCACCTTTTGCTCTTTTTGACTTTGCATCAAGTTTCTCTTTTGAGATAGCGATTACATCAATATTTACACCCATGCTGTTTAAAATATCTATCGCTAGATTTAAAAGTGTTACCCCTCCATCAATCACCCATAAATTAGGCGGGGAACTTTTATCAAATCTTTCCACCCTATTTGTTAGTAGCTCTCTCATTTGAGAGTACTCATCTTTACTTTTTAAATGAAATTTTCTATAACTATCTTTATCAAAACCATCATTTTCCCAAACTATCATTGCTCCAACAGGGCTCTCTCCGCCTAAATGAGAGTTATCAAAAGCTTCTACTCTATAAGGCAAATCTTTAAATTCAAAATAACTATATATCTCTTCTGGTAAGCCACTTTTTTTATTTTGTTTTAGTAATCTTTGTGCATTTAATTTTGCAAGAGTACAAAGCTCTTTTTTCTCTCCCCTTTTTGGGTTTTTTATCACAATTTTCTTTCCATGCTTTGACTCAAGTGCTAAAGAAAGAGCATTTGTACCATCTATCTCATCAGCAATAAAAATTTTATTTATAAGCATAGGTGAACCCTCTTTATATGCGTTAAGTATTACTTGATGGTAAAGTTCACTTAAATCAAATCCATAAACACTCTTTACCAATGAGTGTGAAGAAGAGACCACTTTCCCATTTCTTACAAAAAGCCTTAGAGCGCAAGCACTTTTCTCTTCTATGGAGATAGAAAATATGTCAAAATCTTCAAGTTTTGTGCTATCAAAACTGCTAAAACTCTCAATCTCTTCAATCTGCCTTATCTCATCTCTTAACTTTGCAGCCTCTTCAAACTCTAAAGCTTTTGCATAAAGTTCCATTTTTTTCTTAAGCTCTTTAGTTATCTCTTTTGGTTTACCTATAAATTCTACCGCTTGGTTTACTATATTTAAATACTCTTCATTTGAAATTTTATCTTCACAAGGCGCTAAACATCTTTTCATTTGGTAAAAAATACATGCTTTTTTTACATTTTGACATCCTCTTTTTTGAGCCAATGGAAAGATGAGATAGAGTGCATTTAGTAAGGCTCTAGCGCCAGAAGAGAAGGGCCCAAAATATTTAATATTTTTACCCTTAACTACTTTTCTAGTTATGTCAAATCTTTGATATTTATCAGAAAAATCTATATAAATATATGGATAAGTTTTATCATCTCTTAGTAAAATATTGTATTTTGGTTTTAACTGTTTTATGAGCGAATTTTCCAAAATAAAAGCATCATGTTCGCTTGCAACAGTTAAAAACTCTAAGCTAGTAGCTTGTTTTAACATGTTTAAAATTCTAAGAGATAAGGTAGGATTTGGCGCAAGTATTGGGGTAAATTTAAAATAACTCCTAACTCTTTTTTTTAAATCTTTCGCTTTTCCTATGTATAGTAAGTGATTTTTTTCATCAAAAAATTGATAAATCCCTGGCTCATTTGGAAGATTTTTTAAACTTTTCTCAAGCACAAAACAGCCTCTCTTATCTTTTCAAAAACAGTAAAAAGCTCTTTTGAGTTTGATAAATTTTTAAACTCCCCAAATGAAACCTCTTTGTAACTATAATTTGGCTCTATTTTTGTATATAAGTTTGGTAAAAACTTCTCTTTTTCTTCCTGCGTTAATTTGCGTGAAACAAATACTTTTATCTCTTTTGCATCAATATTTTCGCACTCACTATCTTGCAAAATTAACTCTTTTAATAGGCGTTTTATTAAATCAATCTTATAATCAAACTCCATTTTTAAGCCTGGATGGTTTAGCGCCAAATATAAAGTATCGCCTTTATTGTACGCAAACTTCACTCCTGAGGCTAATCTTGGTGGTAGCAAAGAGAGAAGTTTTTTATAACTTTGCACTCTTTTTAAATGAGATAAAGAGGGAGTATTTTTTATATGAGATACAATTATTTTAGAAGATTTCATTTGGTAATTATACCATCTCTTTTGATGATTCTTTACAGCGGATGTGGCTATAAAGGAGATCCTACCTATCTTCCTCCAGCAGCAAAAGAGACAAGTGGTAAAAAATAATTTTAAATTTTAACATTTCAAAAAAGTAAAAATGGTAAAATCACTACCTGTAAAAGTTTAAATATAAAAAGGATATAGATGAAAGATGTGCCTATTGTGGTTTTAGATTTTGGCTCTTTGTTTACACAACTTATCGCAAGAAAAATGCGAGAAAATGGTGTTTATTGTGAGATAGTTCCATATAATAAAAGCATAGAAGACATTAAAAAACTAAACCCAAAAGGGTTAATATTAAGCTCAGGCCCAACTTCTATAAATTCAAAAAATGCGCCTCTTTTAAATAGTGAAATTTTCAACTTAAATATCCCAATTTTGGGCATTGGATATGGGATGCAACTAATAGTAGAGCACTTTAATGGAGAGCTTTGCACCTCAAGTCAAACAAACCAAAAACAAAATATAAAAATAGAAGATGAAACTCTTTTTAAGAATTTAGACAATGAGATAGAAGTTTGGGTTGGTGAGGGTGATGTGGTGAAAACTTTACCAAAAGATTTTAAGGGCATAGCTTCATCCTCAAGCCTAAACTACGCCGCTTTGGCAAATGAAAAGTTAAAAATATATGGTATTTCATTTAATCCTGAGGTTAGCGACACAAAAGATGGCCAAAAGATTTTGAAAAACTTTGCCAAATATGTTTGCAACTGCGAAAGTACTTGGAATATGGGCTCATTTGCTAAAGAGCAGATTGAAAAAATTAGAAAACAAGTTAAAGATAAAAAGGTTCTTTGTGCAGTTAGTGGCGGGGTTGATAGCTCTGTTGTTGCGACTTTGCTCTTTGGGGCAGTTGGGGAGCAGCTCATTCCTGTTTTTGTAGATACTGGACTTTTAAGGGCTAATGAGAAAGAGCAAGTGGAGGCTACTTTTAAGACAAAGCTAGGCATAGATCTCATAGCAGTGGATGCGCGTGAGCTTTTTCTTTCTCGCTTAAAAGGTGTGATAGATCCAGAAAAAAAGAGAAAAATCATAGGTGAAACATTCATTGAAGTTTTTGAAAAAGAGGCTAAAAAACATGATGGGATTGAATTTTTAGCCCAGGGGACTTTATATACAGATGTGATTGAGTCTGTTGCGCAAGATGGAACTTTTAAAACTATCAAATCTCACCATAATGTTGGAGGGCTTCCTGAGTGGATGAAGTTTGAATTAATTGAGCCTTTAAGAGAGATTTTTAAAGATGAAGTTAGAGCTTTGGGAATGGAGCTTGGGCTTCCAAAAGATATGGTAAATAGACACCCTTTCCCAGGCCCAGGTCTTGCCATTAGAATAATGGGAGAGGTGAAAGAGGATGATTTGGAGTTGCTTAGAAAAGCAGATGTAATCATGCTTGAAGAGTTAAAAGCAACTGGTTATTATGAGAAAACTTGGCAAGCTTTTACTGTTTTACTCAATGTAAAAAGTGTTGGCATAATGAATAATGATAGAACATATGATAATGCAATCTGCGTTAGGATTGTAAATGC
>JAAYLJ010000205.1 GCA_012521935.1 Campylobacteraceae bacterium
AACCCAACTCCAAACCAAAGGATAAAGAAAGAAAAAAGCAACCCTTCAAGCGCAATGAGGCCAAGCCCTATGGCAAGCAGTGGCAAAAATCCAAGCCCACTAGCTGTTTTTAGAGCTTCCATTACTTATTCCTTTGAAAAATGCGTCGCCTAGTACTGAGGTTGAACCAATGATTTGTGAAACTTCATATGGGAGTATCATCTTATCAGTTGAGTCGCTACTAGCAAGTGCTTTGAAGGCTTCTACTCTATCTTTTGCTAGCAAAAATTCAGCTGCTTGTTTGTTTTCAGACATTGCCTTATTTATAAGATTCATAGCCTCTTGTTGCCCAGCAGCAACTCTTTCTTGCTCATATTTTTTAGCATCTGCCATTCGCTCAATCGCCTCAGCTTTTA
This sequence comes from Campylobacteraceae bacterium, assembly GCA_012521935.1. Taxonomy (GTDB): domain Bacteria; phylum Campylobacterota; class Campylobacteria; order Campylobacterales; family Campylobacteraceae; genus JAAYLJ01. Next base: position 396 of record JAAYLJ010000205.1, read on the forward strand.
AGATTTCGCTTTGCTTATAAGCTTCTGCTTCTCGTATTTGCGCCTCTTTTGCTGCCTCAGCCTTAGTTTGAATGGCTCTTTTTTCTCTCTCAGCTTCCATTTGCATATTCATAGCTTTTTCAATGGAAGGGGGAACTGATATGTCAGATATTTCAACTCTAGTAACTTTTATGCCCCAGTTTGTGGCAGCACTTCCAAGTTCCATCTGTAGTTTTGCATTTAACCCTTCTCTATTTGAAAGTGTATCATCCAAGTCCATCCCACCAATCTCAGCTCTTAAGGTAGTCATGGCTAAATTTGCAATGGCCTTTTTAAAATTCATCACATTGTAAGTAGCCATGGCAGCATCTTCAACCTTACAAAAAACTATCCCATCTATTGAAATGTTGACATTATCTTTTGTAATGACTGCTTGTTTTTCTATGTCAACTAACTGTTCTCTTGAGGTTAAAATATCTCTTATATTGTCTATCATAGGGATTATAAGATGAAGTCCTCCATGAAGTATTTTATGAAATCTTCCAAGTCTTTCTACTACATAAAGATCAGATTGTGGGACAATCTTCACACTTTTTGTAACTAAAACAATGACCAAAAAAATCAGCGCAATGGCAAAAACACCTAAATCCATCCTATCTCCTTTAAAATCTTATTTTAAAGTTTACCATCTTATCTTTTATAAAATAGCCTCTTAAGATTTTTTACTATTTAATATAAATGTTTCAAAAAAACCATCATCTTTTTCTTTATAGTAAATCTCAAATTCACTATTTTTCATATGCTCAATGAGAGGAGATGGCAAAAAATCACTATCAATTCTAAGTACTCCCTCTTGTTCCATACTTTTTAAAGCCCTGCTAATCACTGCTAAAGGATTATTATTTTCATTTAAAATCTCATTTGCATTAAAGATTTTATCTGGCTCTTTTAGCCAACTTGGTTTGCTTTGCTTTTTTGATTTGTCTTTATTTTCTTCAACAATTAATGGTTGATTTTTCTTTTGTCTAAGTGCATTTAAAAGTTCAATTGGCTCCATATTTCCAAGAAGAGCAGCCTGCTTAATGGTAGCAAGTTTAGCTAGAGTTCTTTTTAGGATTGGATTTTTAAGCTTTTGAAATCTTGGATTTAACTCCACTAAAAAATCCTCCAACTCTGGATATGTTTTTAAAAGATCCGCTATCTTAACCTCATAATTAATCTCCATCTCCCCTCCTTGTAAGCTATCTCATTTGATAAGGCTTTAGTCCAAACTCTTTTAAAACTGAAAAAGCATGATCAAAAATATCTGATTGTATATTTTCATACTCAGTCCAAACAGTAGTATCTGTAAAACAGTAAATTTCTAGTGGCAATCCATGCTCTTTTGGAGAGAGTTGCCTAACCATAGTTGTCATTCTTTTACTAATTCTTGGATGGTTTTTTAAGTAAGTATCCAAATAAGCCCTATAAGTTCCAAGATTTGTAAGTCTTCTTCCATTTAATGCAACAGAGAGATCAAAATCTTTATTAAAATCCCCTATCTCTTTCTCTTTATCTTCAAGATAAGGAGCTAAAAGATTTGCTTTTTTTAGCCTTTTAATATCCTCATCACTTAAAAATCCTATACTTTTAACATCTATATATACAGATCTTTTTATCCTTCTTCCACCAGCCTCTTGCATCCCTCGCCAGTTTTTAAATGAGTCTGAAACAAGAGCGTAAGTTGGAATGGTTGTTATGGTTTTATCAAAGTTTCTAACCTTAACTACATTAAGGCCAATGTCTATAACATCTCCATCAGCGCCATATTTTGGCATCTCTATCCAATCACCAATTTGAACCATTTTGTTTGTAGTAAGTTGCAAACTTGCACTAAATCCTAAAATGGTATCTTTAAAAACAAGCATCAATACTGCCGACATTGCTCCAAGCCCGCTTAAGATAGCAATTGGAGATTTATGCACTAAAACTGAAATTATATAAACTAAAGCAACAAGTCCTAAAATGAGTTTTGCACTTTGTAAGATGGTTTTAAACGCAAGCGATGCGCTATGTCTTGCGAAAAATAGATTAAATATTTTATCTAATATGGAGTAAGTAAGTAAAAGTGCGGAAATGATTATCCAAAGCGAAACAGTCACAGTCAAAAGCTCATAAACTAGCCCATCTTCTATCCAAATATCGGCTTGATACTGGACTATTATCCCTTGAAGTAGTAGAGCAAATCGTTTCATTAAAGTAGAGCCAATGAAGATTTTAGTAAAGACATTTCTCTTTTTTGCCTCAACTTTTCTAAGCACCTTAAATACAACACCATGAAGTAAAAAATGGATAATGATTGCTGTTAAAATAATGATGATAAGTATGAAACCACTAACTACTGATAGTGTAGGTTCTATGCCAATAGACTTTAAAAAAGTAATTAAGTAAGCTTTCATCTAACTCCCTTAAAGCTTAATTTTAAGCGCGATTATAACATATGAGGCTCTTTTTTCATTGAGCAAGATTAAGCTTTTACATCTGCATTGTTTTCAATTCTTTCTTAAGTTATAATAATTCTTTTTAAGTAAAGATTGGAGATAGGCATGGAAAATAGCTATGAAAGTCTAAAGCTTTTCTACATTGGTAAAGAGAAGGTGGATGGTGAGTATGTTCCTCTAGTTTATAAAAACAAAGATTTTTTAACTCATGCTGCCATCATTGGCATGACAGGAAGCGGAAAAACTGGGCTTGGCATATCTTTATTAGAAGAAGCTGCTATTGATAATATCCCCTCAATTATTATTGATCCAAAAGGCGATATGACAAACTTACTTCTTACTTTTCCCTCCCTAAAAGCACAAGATTTTAAACCATGGGTGGAAGAGCAAGAGGCGGCAAATAGTGGCAAAAGCGTAGATGAATTTGCAGAGGATTTAGCAAAAACTTGGAAAAAGGGAATTGAGGGTGATTTTCAAAGTGCAAGTAGAATCCAAAAGCTAAAAGATAGCGCAAACTACACCATCTATACCCCAGGAAGTGACGCTGGAGTTCAAGTCTCCATTCTCTCATCTTTTAACGCTCCTTCAAAAGAGGTTATGGAAGATGAGGAGCTTTTTACATCTTTAGTAACTTCTACTTCATCTTCTATCCTAGCTTTAATTGGAGAAAAGAGTGATTCAAACTCCAAAGAGATGGTTTTATTAAATAGTATATTTTTTGAAAATTTTAAAAACGGTAAAAATCTTTTGCTTGAAGAGTTAATTTCTCAAATCATCACGCCATCATTTGAAAAAATTGGAGTATTTAGCCTTGAGACTTTTTATCCAAAAGATGAAAGGTTAAAACTAGCATTGAAACTAAATGCGCTCATAGCAAATCCATCTTTTTCATCATGGATAAAAGGTGAGAGTTTAAATATTTCTAAAATGCTTTATGATGAAAACGGCAAGGCAAATGTCTCCATTTTTACCATCTCTCATCTAAGTGATTCTCAAAGAATGTTTTTTGTTACCATACTTTTAAATGAAATTCTAACTTGGATGAGAAGGCAAGAGGGGACAAGTTCGCTTAAAGCTCTTTTATATATGGATGAGATTTTTGGGTACTTCCCACCACTTGGAAATCCACCATCAAAAGAGCCAATGCTTACCCTTTTAAAGCAAGCTAGAGGCTTTGGAGTTGGAGTAGTTTTAGCTACTCAAAACCCAGTTGATATTGACTATAAAGGGCTTTCAAATATAGGGACTTGGTTTCTAGGAAGACTTCAAACAAAACAGGATATTAACCGAGTTATAGATGGACTTAGTGGGACAGATTTAAATAAAAACGAAATCGCCAATTTGCTTTTAAGTTTGGAAAAAAGAAATTTTATCTTAAGCAGCGCTAGCGAAGATGGGATAAAGCTTTTTAAAACAAGATGGGCGCTCTCATACCTAAAAGGCCCACTTACAAAAGATGGGATTAGCTCTTTAATGAAAGATACAAAAAAGAAGATTGAAACAAGTGGGCCCAAAAAACATGAAACAGGGGAGTTAAATGCGCAAAAACCTATCATCTTAAGCACATTGCCTCAAAAATACCTCTACCGATCTCATAAAGAGTCTTACAAAATGTTGCCATTTTTACTTTGTAGCTCAACCATCTCATTTGCAAGCACCCCGCTTGAAATTAATACTAAAAAAGAGGTCTTATATAAATACTACTTAGCAAAAGAGCAAAAGAATATAGATTTTTTTGATTATGAGCTTTTAGAAAGTGAAAATTTAAGTGAGCAAAAAAGGGGAGAAACCCTTTTTTATGAACTGCCAGCTTTTATACAAAATGAGAAAAATTTAACTTCTTTACAGAAAAAGTTTACTGATTTTCTTTATCAAAATGAGAAATTTACCATATATAAAAATGACGAATTAAAGCTTACTTCAAAAGCTAATGAAAGCTTGGATGATTTTAAACTAAGAGTAAAAGATAGGCAAAATGAGAGAGTAGATGAAGAGGTAGATAGATTAAAAACTAAATTCAAAAAACAAAACGATAGTTTAGATATGAAACTATCAAGGCTTTATGAAAGAGTTGAAAAAGAAGAAAGAAAGGTGAGTGCAAAAAGAACAGATTCCATCATTAACATAGGAACTTTAGTTTTAGGTGCATTTTTTGGTAGCAAAAATAGCAGATCAGCCTCCATTGGAAAAGTGATGAGTGGGGCTAAAAATGCAAATAAAATCTTAAAAGAGAACAATAATCTCTCACTTTTACAAACTGATATAGAAAATATTTTAAGACAAAAAGAGCTTTTACAAGAGATGTTAGAAAAAGAAATTAGAGCAATCAAAGAGAGATTTGAAAAGCTAGACATAAAAGAAATTTTTATAAAACAAAAAAGATCAGATATTTACAATGTCAAATTAGAACTTTTATGGGAAGAAGAACTTGGTTAATATTTTGACGAATTAATTTCCTCTTTTTAAACATTAATTTAACTTTTTTTGCACCTTTATAGTGTAAAAA
>JAAYLJ010000206.1 GCA_012521935.1 Campylobacteraceae bacterium
GACTTCTTGTCTCTCCTGGAACTGTATTTTTATTTACTGTAATGCCAGCATTCTCAAGTGCAATATCTGCATCTTTTCCACTAAAAGCTCTATTTAAAAAGCTCATTAAAACTATGTGATTATCTGTCCCACCACTTACTATTTCATAACCTCTATCCATTAAAGATGAAGCTAGGGTTTTAGCATTTGCTTTAACTTGTTTTGCATAGGTAGTCCACTGTGGTTTTAAATTTTCCCCAAAACCAACTGCTTTAGCAGCGATGACATGCATGAGTGGGCCACCTTGAATCCCTGGGAAAATGGCTGAATTTACCTTTTTAGCAATCTCTTCATTATTAGTTAAAATAAGCCCACCTCTAGGGCCTCTTAAGGTTTTATGTGTAGTAGTTGAAACAACATCGCAGTATGGAAATGGGCTAGGGTGTTCTTTTGCAGCAACTAAGCCAGCAATGTGAGCAATGTCTGCAAAAAGTATAGCTCCAACTTCATCAGCTATCTCTTTAAAAGCTTTAAAATCTAACTCTCTAGGGTAAGCTGAAGCTCCACATATTATCATTTTTGGTTTTACAATATTTGCAATATCTCTAACTCTTTCATAATTTATTCTTCCATCAAGCTCAACTCCATAGAAAAAACTCTCATAAATCTTGCCAGAACTATTGACCTTAGCCCCATGAGTTAAGTGTCCACCATGGCTTAAATCCATCCCTAAGATTTTATCAAATGGATTAAGTAAAGCATTATAGACACCTTGATTTGCTTGGGAGCCAGAATTGGGTTGAACATTTGCAAATTTACAATCAAAAAGCTCACAAGCTCTTTTAATCGCTAGATTTTCAACTTCATCAGCAAATTCACACCCTCCATAGTATCTTTTTCCAGGATACCCTTCAGCATATTTATTTGTAAAAATACTGCCCATAGCTTGCATGACTGATGGGTAAGTAAAATTTTCACTAGCTATCATCTCTAAGTGATCTGTTTGTCTTTGAAACTCTTTTTGGATAATTTCATAAACAGTTGGATCCATAGACTCTAATGGTGTCATTTTTTTGTTCCTTCTTGTGTGTTTTCTTTTTTTAGCGGCCTCATTGCAGGGAATAAGATAACATCTCTTATTGTGTGTTTATTTGAGAGTATCATCACTAATCTATCTATCCCAAGTCCCTGCCCAGCAGTTGGAGGCAGACCATATCCCAAAGCTCTAACATAATCAGTGTCCATCTCATGTGCCTCTTCATCTCCTGCATCTTTGGCTTCTAGTTGAGAGTTAAATCTATTGTACTGATCTATTGGATCATTTAACTCATTAAAACCGTTTGAAATCTCTCTTCCAGCGATAAAAAGCTCAAATCTCTCAGCTACGCTATTATCCTCATCACTTCTTCTTGAGAGTGGGCTAATTTCAATTGGAAAATGAGTAACAAAAGTTGGGTTAATAAGTCTTTCTTCAACATATGCGTCAAAAAGCTCTGCGTGTAAATGCCCTAAAGATAAATTCTCATTTACTTTAAATCCATCACACTCTAGTTTTTTAATAATCTCTTCTTTATCATTTAAAATGCTTGGCGCTATCTTGCCAATTTGAATCAGCGCATCTTTATATTTAACTCTTGCAAATGGCTTAGAAAAATCTATCTCATGATTTCCAAAAGGAATGGTTTTAGGAAGATAAAGCTGCTCTAGTAAGGCA
>JAAYLJ010000207.1 GCA_012521935.1 Campylobacteraceae bacterium
ACTTGAGACTACTCAAGGTGGTGTTTGGGCTAAGGAAAATATTCAACAGTCCGTTAGTCTTATTGAAGATTTAGTAACACATGCTATGAAAGATTCACCTAAAGTTGCGGTAAATACTGAAAAAATAACTGAAATAGAAAATATATTGGCTATATCTCAGATAGAAAGTATACATTATGATATTAAACAAGGATTGCATAATCTGGACACAATAAGTAAATTTAACAACAATTTGTTTATTAGGCTTATGGAAACTATATGTGCAATATCAAATAATGGTAAAAATGAAAAAGGTTATATTATAATAGGTGTTGCAGATAAACATGATGATAAAATAAAAATAGAAAAACAATATAATGCAGAAAATAGTTCTAAACAATGCAACGATTATTTTATAACTGGTTTAAATGGTGAAATTAGTAATTATGATTCTTTTGATAGTTATTATAAAAAAGTTAGCGATTTGTTCGAAGTTGAAAAGAAAAAATTTAAAAATCTTGGTAAATGTTTATTAGAACCAATTAATTATTATGATAGAAATTTATTAGTTTTCAGAATTGAATCATCCAATGAAATATGTTCTTATGATAATAAAGTATATCTTAGAGTAGGCTCTCAAACTAAGGAAGCTGAGGCAATGCAAATAATTGAAATAGTAGAGAGATTTAAATAATGGTAAAAGATGGACTAGGTGGTGGAAACACTCAAACTGGAATACATTTTGAGGGCAGAGTAGATATTGTAACTTATTTAAATGATGAGGTTGCTGAGTATAAATGTGTGCAGAAAACTTTAAACAATAAAAAGCAATCTATGGGATTTGATATTTATTATAAAGATAATCTTGTAGCAGAATCATTTAAAAAACATGAACTGTACAGATATTTAGATACATTAAGTGTAGATTGGAGAGCAATATTATCTAAACAACTACTGCCAGATGATGCAATTTACGTAATACACAATAATACAATTTTCATTATCGAAATAAAATATCAAGAAGTAGCTGGTTCAGTTGATGAAAAATTACAAACTTGTGGTTTTAAGCTTAGACAATATAAAAGATTATTCGCTCCTCTTAATCATAATGTTGAGTATATTTATATTTTAAATGATTGGTTTAGAAAGCCAGAGTACAAAGACACTTTGGATTATATTATTTCAATGAATTGTAGATACTATTTTGAATATTTACCTTTAAATGAGATAGGACTACCAATTCCAAATTAAATATTGTAAATAAAAAAGTATATTTTGTATATTAATTAATATACATTTAATAAATAGTAGGGTATGATTTTGTTAGAAAAAGAAATCAAAATAGAATTAATCAAAAGGGACTTGAAGCCTAGCGATGTTTATAAAGCTTTGGGGCTAGAGAGGGCTCATTTTTATCAGGCTATTAGAAGCTCGAATCTATCTAATAAGACGCTATTAAAAATATTGGGGTATTTAGAGTTAGAAATATCTATTTCACTACAACCAAAGGAAACTTAATGAAAATCCGAAATTTTAAAAAAATATACTCTTTGGAATTAAATAATGAGATGAGCTTAGAGCAAGAAGAAAGCTTTCTATTTTGTGGCTCTAAAAATTGGGATTTTTATTTTAGCAATAGATTAGAAAACTCAAATGTGGTGGATAATGTTTCTATTATTGAGTTTAATAGCAATGAAGAGTTCACTAGTTTTATAAAAAGTACAGATATTTTAGATTATTCCTTAGAGCATCAAAGACCACTAGTATTAGTAGAAAGTAAAAATATGACAATTTGACATATTTTTAGCAAAATATTTTAAAGATGGTAAATTTATAAAAATGAGTAAAAAGATAAAACTATTAAATCCAGAAAGTTTTGAACAAGAGTGCACTACCGTTTGGAGTTTTGCTCGTCGTGGGAATTGGGCAACTCACAAATCAAAATATAGAGGAAATTGGGCTCCAGAAGTTGTTAGAAATCTACTTTTAAGATACTCGAATGAGGGTGATTATTTACTAGATCCAATGATCGGTGGAGGAACAACCGCCATAGAGTGTAAACTTCTAAATAGAAACTTGTTAGCTCTAGATATAAACCCAAATGCAATAGAACTTACAAAAGAAGCTCTAAATTTTGAGTGCGAATTCAATCCTAAAATTAAAGTTTTGCAAAACGATAGTAGAGATTTATCGATACTTAAGGATGAAAGTGTGGATTTCATACTAAACCACCCACCTTATGCAGATATTGTAAAATATAGTGATAAGCAAATTGCAGAAGATTTGTCAAATATCCACGATCTAGAGAGGTTTTGTGATGAATATGAGATTGTAATTAAAGAGTTGTTTCGTGTTTTAAAACCAAATAAATTTTGCGCTATTTTAATAGGCGATACACGAAGAAATAAAATGTATCAGCCACTAGCTTTTATGGTGATGCAAAAATTTTTAAAAAATGGCTTTACCCTAAAAGAAGATATCATTAAGCAACAACATAACTGCAAAGCTACAGGTTTTTGGGTTAGAAAAAGCAAAGAGGCAAATTTTCTACTAATAATGCACGAACATCTTTTTGTATTTCAAAAACTACCCTTATAAATCAATAAAAATTGTAGTAAAATAATCGCTTTTAAAAGGTTTTTGATGAGAAAAGAGTTTTTTATTAGCACTATTTTACTTCTTTGTTTGACTTTCATCTGGCTATTTTTAACGCTTATCTTTTCAAAATTTGGCTTAAATATGAGTGTTTTGATAGTTGCAGTCATTGGCGGGATGCTCTTTTCTAGCCTATTTCCCAATCTTAAAACCTATCTTGCCCCATCTTTACCTTTTGCCACAAAGTGGATGTTAAGAGGCGGCATAGTTTTATATGGTCTTAGACTTAGCTTGAGTGAGCTTAAAGATATAGGCTTTGCTGGGTTTGGAATTGCGCTTTTTACAGTAACTTCCATAATGATATTTGGGATTTTATTTGGAAGAGTTTTAAAGCTAGATAAAAAACTTACCATCCTAATAAGTGCTGGAAGCGCCATTTGTGGCGCTGCAGCTGTTTTGGCAGCTCAGACAATCATAAAAACAGATACAGACAAAACCATAGTAGCCGTAGCTACAGTTGTCGTTTTTGGGACTATTGGAATGCTTTTATATCCGCTTGTTTTAAGTGGACTTGAGGACTCTTTTATAAAAGGTCTCATAGTAGGAGGAACGCTTCATGAAGTAGCTCATGTGGTTGGCGCGGGAGCTGCTCTTGGGGAAGAGGTGGCTAAAAACGCCATAGTAGTTAAGATGATAAGAGTAATGCTTTTAGTTCCACTTCTTTTTGCTTTTGCATTTAATGGAAAAGAGGGAGTGAAAAACTCCATCCCTTGGTTTGCGCTTGGATTTATTGGCATGATATGTTTAAACTCTTTAATCAACGTTCCATTTAAAGAGTTTTGGCACATGAGTGATACATTTCTTTTAGCAACTGCCATGAGCGCTCTTGGCGTTCAAACAGAGTTTAAAAACCTCAAAAAGATGGGCTTTAAACCATTTTTACTAGCTTTAATGCTAATGATAGTTTTAGCCTTAATTGGATTTGGGATTTGGCTAATTTTTAATTAGCCTCTTCATCAACTGGAACCATTCTATGCTTTTCTGAAAGTCCAAAGTTTTTAGGTTTTATCATATTTTCTGGCTTCATTATCTCATCTAATTCATCTTTATTCAAAAACCCTTTTTCCAAAACAACATCATATACAGAAGCCCCACTTTTTAGCGCTTCTTTAGCCACAATGGTTGATTTTTCATAACCTAAATATGGATTTAAAGCTGTAACTAGCCCAATGCTATTTAAAACCATCTGTTCACAATGCTCTTTATTTGCGCTAATGCCATCAATACACAGTTTTGAAAGAGTTTCAAAAGCATTTCTCATCATGTTTATGGAGTTAAAAAGATTAAACGCAATGATTGGCTCAAACACATTTAACTGCAACTGCCCACCCTCTGCTGCCATAGTTATGGTGACATCAGTTCCTATTACTTGGTAACAAACTTGATTTACCACCTCAGGAATTACAGGATTAACCTTTCCTGGCATGATAGAACTTCCAGGTTGCATTGCAGGTAGATTTATCTCATTAAACCCAGCTCTAGGGCCAGAACTTAGGAGTCTAAGATCATTACAAATCTTTGAAACTTTAATGGCAACTCTTTTTAAAACTCCAGATATTTGCACATATGCTCCCGTATCTTGGGTAGCTTTTATGAGATCTTTAGCGGTAACAAAAGGCCTCCCTGTAACTTCTTGGAGTTTACTTTCAATCTTTTGAGAGTAGTTTGGATGCGCATTAATGCCAGTTCCAATGGCTGTTGCCCCCATATTCATCTCTCTTACAAGCTGTCTTGCCTCAGTCACTCTTTCTATGTCCTCAGCAATCATCCCTGCATATGTTCCAAACTCTTGTCCTAAAGTCATGGGAACAGCGTCTTGTAGCTGGGTTCTGCCCATTTTTATGACATCTTCAAACTCATTTGATTTTTTGGCAAAAGAGTCTTTTAAAACTAGCATGGAGTCTGTTAACTCTATGAGCTTTTCATAAAGAGCCACGCGTAAAGCCGTAGGATAAGCGTCGTTTGTGGACTGGGAAAGGTTTACATCATTGTTTGGATGAAGATGCTCATACTCGCCTTTTTCGCGCCCCATAAACTCAAGCCCAATATTGGCGATGACTTCATTTACATTCATATTTGTTGAAGTGCCAGCTCCACCTTGAAACATATCTACAACAAATTGATCATGAAATCTGCCCTCGCAAATCGCATCACACGCCTCACAAATCGCATTTTTCTTATGCTCATGAAGCAGATTTAACTCATAGTTTGCAAGCGCAGCTGCTTTTTTAACCTTTGCCAAAGCTACTATAAAGGTAGGAAATTGGCTTAAAGTAATGCCTGTTATGTGAAAGTTTTCAACTGCTCTAACAGTTTGAACGCCGTAGTAAAACTCATTTGAAATTTTTTTCTCGCCAATTAAGTCATGTTCAACTCTATAACTCATCTTGATCCTTATCCTATTTATAGGGTTTTAGGTAAATTTTGGAACATTTTAGCATTATAGGTTATGGGGGATCTTAAAAAATATATTTAAGAGGTTGGAACTATTTAAAGTTAGGATTAGGGAAAATCCCTAATCCAAGTGATTACAAGATGACTATCTCTTCTTCTATTTTGACTGTTACGGTTTTATCGTTGTCAAATGTTGCTTCATAAACTTCAAGGGTATGAAGCGCGCCATTAACACTCTGTGTTACCGTACCTTTATTTGCCCAAATGTCTCCATTAAGAGGCGAGATGCTATCTTTTTCATCACCTAAAATGATAAGTTCATTTTTATCATCAGTCATATCAAAAACATCTTTTATTGAAAGGTTATCTAACTTATGATCACCCTTTGTTAAGTCAATAACTTCAATGTTTTTAATCTCTGCATAGTCATCTAATTTAGAAAAATCTATACTATTATTCTCTTCTAAAACTAAGGTGTCAAATCCACTTCCTCCATCAAGTACGGTGTCGCCTGAAGGTGCAGTGCTATCTGTATTTAAATCTGTCACTAGCGTATCATCACCATCTTCACCATAAAGCTCATCGGCTCCAGCGCCTCCATAGATGAAGTCATCTCCATCACTACCTATAAGCACATCATTACCAGACTCACCAAACAGATATGACTTAACATCTTCAGTAGTATTACCATGCTCATCAGTTGACTCTATCTTTAAAGTTCCAGATTTTTCTGTTAGTTTTTCTAAATCTACGCTCCAGTAGCCATTAGCATCAGCTACAGTAGCGCCAACCTCTTTTTCATCCCCATCTACTATGGATTTAATGGCAATCTCTGCATTAGCATGACTAGTGCCTGAAACTGTATAATCTATGTAGCCAACAGAGTCATTAGCATCCCCAATTGTACTGTCCCAAAGATCATTTTTAAAATAGTTAGTATTTGTGCTTATATTTGTCGAATCGATAATTACAGCAGTTTCTTTGCCATTTACCACGCCTGTAAGAATTACTATATCCATTGACTCGCCACTAACAGACTTGCTATCAGATCTAGTTACAGTCATAAGTTCTGTATATGGTCTACTACTTTCCTTCCAAGAAACTTCATACACATCACCAACTTCAAACAAAGTAGGAATATTGCTTCCATCAATTGGCTTTATTATCAAATTAGAGGTTTTAGTAATTCTTCCATTTTCACCAATTTTAAATGCAATTTCACTATTGCCTGTAAGCTCATTGTTTGTATATGTTGTTTCATTTGAAACAGCAAACATAGCATCCTTCCAATCCTTCCAAACCTCAGTTACTACGTTCTCTATATCTTCATAATACATTGAAGAAACAACCTGCATGTCTGTTAAATGTACTTGCGTAGCAACAGCTTCTAGGCTAGATACAGCTTCATCTAAATCAACTTTCTCAAAGTTACCATTAACCGCAGTTACTTTGGCATTTAGCTCTGTTTGCCCATCGTGCTCTATCTCAAGCTTGCCTACACCTTCTTTATTTAAATTTACTGTATATTCTTTTCCATTAACCTCTACAGTGGCTGTTGGAAAGTCATTGCCTTCAAAAGTAAACTTAGAAGCATCTGGTTTATGCTCAGTTTTTATCTCATAAACAATGGTAGATTCCTGCCCAGGGATTAAGGTGTTTACTTCTTCTGAAACTATTTCAGTAAACTCTATCTTGTTTACTAAAAAGTCACTATCTTTTCCAACAGCGGTAAATTCGATCTTAGAAACAGAAAATTCTAGATCTTTAAAACTTTGTTCTACAAAACCATTAGCATCAGTGGCTCCATCAAGAATTACCTCATACTCCTCACCATTTGTACCATAAAATTTTATTTTAGCTTTCTCAGTAATA
>JAAYLJ010000208.1 GCA_012521935.1 Campylobacteraceae bacterium
CTTTTAATACAATGGGAGCCATGAGTAACTCAGGAGAAGGAGGAGAGCTTCCCTCAAGATTAAAAAGCTTCAAAAACTCTAAGATAAAACAGATAGCCTCAGGTAGATTTGGAGTTACTCCATCTTACTTAAGAAGTGCGCAAGAAATTCAAATAAAAGTTGCCCAGGGTGCAAAACCTGGAGAGGGTGGGCAGTTGCCAGGCCATAAAGTTACACCTCTTATTGCTTCACTTAGATACACAACTCCCGGCGTTACTTTAATCTCACCGCCTTCTCATCATGACTCAAGCTCAATAGAAGATTTAGCTCAACTTGTTTTTGATTTAAAACAAGTTAATCCAGAGGCTTTAATAGCAGTGAAAATAGTCTCAACCGCAGGCATTGGAGCAATTGCAGCTGGGCTGGTTAAATCATACGCCGATAAGATAATAATCTCAGGCTCAGAAGGTGGAACTGGAGCTGCTTCTCAATCTTCCATTAAATATGCAGGAAATCCTTGGGAGTTAGGACTTAGTGAAGTTCAAAGAGTTTTAAAAGCAAACAACTTAAGACAGAAGGTTTTGCTTGAGACTGATGGTGGTTTAAAAGTTGGGCTAGACATAGTTAAAGCTGCGATGCTAGGAGCTGAAAAGTTTGCTTTTGGAACTTTAGCTTTGGCTATCATTGGGTGTAAGATTTTAAGAGTTTGCCACTTAAATAGATGTTCTGTTGGTATTGCAACCCAAGATGAGAGATTAAGAGAGCATTTTGTTGGCACTAAAGAGAGACTCATAAACTATTTTACGCTTTTAGCGCAGGATGTTAGAGAGATTTTAGCAACACTTGGATACACAAAGCTTGAGGATTTAATTGGTAGAACTGATCTTTTAAAAACAAGTAATAAAAAGTTTGATTTTAGTGAAATTTTACACTATGAAGAGGGTATAAATAGGTGGGGAAAAAGAGTCAATAAACCATTTGACAATAATGAGTTTGAAAAAGAGATTTTAAAAGAGGTTTATAAAGTCATTGAAAATTCAAGAGAAAATATTGTTTTGCATAAAGATATTAAAAACTCAAACAGAAGCTTTGGAGCTTTGATTAGTGGGGAGATTGCAAAATTTTATGGAAATGAAGGATTACCTGAAAATTCAATTAGATTTATATTAAATGGCGTTGCAGGCCAATCTTTAGGCGCATTTTTAGCTAGTGGAATAACCATTAGGCTAAATGGAGTAACTAATGATTATTTAGGCAAAGGAATGAGTGGAGGAAAGATAGTGATAGTTCCTAAAAAGCAGGGTGCTCACTATTTTAGCGCTGGAAATAGTTGTCTTTATGGAGCTACAAATGGAAAGGTTTTCATTGCAGGAAGTGTTGGAGAGAGATTTTGTGTTAGAAACTCTGGAGCAACAGCTGTAGTTGAGGGGGTTGGAGATCATGCTTGTGAATACATGACAGGTGGAATTGTTGTCGTTTTAGGCAAAATGGGTATAAATTTTGGTGCTGGAATGACTGGTGGGGTTGCCTTTGTGTACGATAAAGAGCACGGCTTCATAGATAAATTAAACCAAGAGCTTGTAAGCGCAATGCGTATTGACATGGATGAAGCTGATGAAGCTAGACATTTTCTAAAAAGACTTCTTTTAACCCATGTTAATGAGACAAAAAGTTTAAAAGCTCAATATATTCTTGAAAATTTTAGACAAGAAGTGCGCTATTTTTGGATGGTAAGGCCTAAAGATATGATGAAAGTACCTTTAAAACCAGAGGATGGAGATTAATATGCAAAATTTTATTAATATAGAAAGAGTTGAGTTAAGACAAAAAAAAGTATCTGAAAGAGTTAAAGACTTTAAACAAAGCTATGAGCTATTTAATAAGGAAGATGCCACAACCCAAGCTAGCAGGTGCATTCAGTGCGGGGATCCATTTTGCCATGATAGATGTCCTTTGCACAATTACATCCCTTTTTGGTTAAGAGCTACCTACTTTGTAAAAGAGGAGCTAGCCTTTAATTTAAGCAATGAATCAAACCCTTTTCCAGAAATAACAGGTAGAGTTTGCCCTCAAGATAGGCTTTGCGAGGGGAGCTGTTCTTTAAATGATGGGCATGGTGCGGTAACTATTGGTGCAATTGAAACTTACATCAGTGAGCAAGCTTTTAAAAAAGGATTGAAACCAAAATTTCCAGGCATCACAACTGATAAAAAAGTAGCCATCATAGGCTCAGGTCCAGCAGGACTCTCTGCTGCTACATTTTTATTAAGAGCTGGCATTAAAGTTTCCATCTATGAAAAAGAGTTAAAACCAGGTGGGCTTTTAACTTACGCAATACCAGGGTTTAAATTAGATAAAGATGTAGTTTTTCGTAGGGTCAATTGGCTAAAAGAAGCAGGCTTAGAGCTACATTTAGGTAAAGAAGTTGGCAAAGATATAGATTTTGATGAGATAATAAATAGCCATGACGCATCTTTTATAGCTATTGGACAAGAGGGCTCAAGAAGACCAAATATAACTAATGAAAATGCACCTAGGGTGATGATGGCAATTGATTTTCTGCGCCTTAGCCAAAAAAAGCTTTTGGGCGAGGAGGTAGAAGATAGTACTCATTTAAAAGATAAAAATATTGTAGTAATTGGTGGTGGAGATACTGCGATGGATTGCCTAAGAGTGGCCATTAGAGAGGGTGCTAAGAGTGCAAAATGTATATATAGAAGAGATAAAAGCAGTATGCCTGGATCTAATAAAGATTTTAAAATTGCTTTAGAAGAGGGCGCTAAATTCTCTTTTAATGCTGCTCCAAAAGAGATTTTGGTAAATAGTGATGGCGAGGCTATTGGGTTAAATATGCAAAAAACTATTATTGAAAAAGATCCTAAAAGCCTTAAAGAGAGTATTAAAATGGTTAAAGGATCAGAGTTTAAAGTTGATGCAGATTTAATCATCTTTGCTCTTGGATTTATCTCTAAAAAATCAAACTTTTTGGCTGAAAATGGAGTAGAAATTGACAAATTTGGACATATTGTTGTTAATGAAAACTTAGAGACAACAAAACCCTCAGTTTATGCGGGAGGGGATTGTCAAAGGGGATCTGATTTAGTTGTAACCGCAGCAGCAGATGGCAAAAGAGCTGCGCAAAATATTATAAAATCCCTGCTTTTATAACTATCAATAAGAGTAGATAAGGAAAATTTTGGTACAATTGGGCGAAATTTGGAAAAGCAGGGTTAGTTTATGAAATTTGGAGAAATTTTTTCTAAGATTAGACGAAAGCAATCAGCCCCAGAGGAAGCTCCTAGTCACTGGGTTAAATGCCAACAGTGCCAATCGCTCATGTATTTTAAAGAGGTTGAGTATAGATATAATGTATGCCCAAAGTGTGGATATCATATGAGAATAAGTGCTTTAAAAAGAGTGGAATTGCTTTGTGATGAAGGTACATTTAATGAGTATGACTCTTCGCTTTTGCCAATTGATCCACTTAAATTTGTAGATAAAAAATCATATAAAAAACGAATTCAAGAAGCTTATGAGAAGACAAATAGATACTCTTGCGTAATTAGCGGAGAGTGTGAAATAAACAAAATCCCTACCCAATTAGTCATATTTGATTTTAGTTTTATGGGTGGGAGTTTAGGCTCAGTTGAGGGTGAAAAGATAGTTAGAGCTGTAAATAGGGCGATTGAGAAAAAGCAAGGCTTAGTGATAGTAAGTGCAAGCGGGGGAGCTAGAATGCAAGAGAGTACATTTTCTTTGCTTCAAATGTCTAAAACCTCAGCAGCACTAAAAAGATTATCAGATGCAAAACTACCATACATTTCAGTTTTAACTGATCCTACCATGGGTGGAGTTAGCGCTTCATTTGCTTGGCTTGGAGATATTATTATGGCTGAACCTGGAGCTTTGATTGGATTTGCAGGACAAAGAGTCATTAAGCAAACAATTGGAGCAGATCTACCTGAAGGGTTTCAAAGATCTGAATTTTTACTAAAACATGGCTTAATAGATATGATAGTTAAAAGAAATGATTTGAAAAAAACCATCTCTGACTCTTTGCAATTTTTTAAAACCATAAAAGAAAACGATGAAGAGTTTGAATTAAAACTTAAAGAGCAGGTTTGAAAATAAGGATTTTTGCAATAGAAAAAAGCTCAGATTCAATCACTAAAGAGTTAGAAAATTATTATAAAAAATTATCCTCCCCTTTTGCAAAAATAGAGTTAAATTCAGTTTCAAATAAAGAGATACTAAAGGCGCAACAGCTTGGAGTTAAAGAGGCACAAAACTCTTATACAAAAGCTTTAAAGCCCCATATAAACGGTTTTTCTATAGCCTTAGATCCTCTTGGTGAGAGCGTGGATAGCAAAGGGTTTGCTAAGCTGCTATTAGATAGTCCAATTATCAATTTTTTTATAGGTGGAGCTTATGGTTTTGAGGATGAATTTTTGAATTTAAATCAAAAGGTTATAAGCTTAAGTAGACTAACATACGCTCATAAAATTGCTAAAGTTGTTTTATTGGAACAAATTTATCGAGGATTGAGCATAAATGGTGGTCATCCTTATCATAAATAGCCATAAAGGAATAAAATGCGTGAAAGTGATTTAAACTATTTTAAAACAATACTTCAAGAGCGTAAGCAACAGATTCGTAAAAATATAGAAGATGCGTATAAAGAGTTAGAAGGACTAAGTGAAAGTGGTGCTAAAGATGATTTAGATCATGCTTCAATCAACACTGATAGAATGATTGAGCAAGCAATTTCTGCTGTTCAAGCAAAGGAACTCTCCGAGATTGAAGTAGCTATGGGCAAGATTGCAAATAAGAGTTATGGGATATGTGAAATGTGTGAAGAGGAGATAAGTATGCAACGCCTTAAAGTAAAACCTCATGCAAAATTTTGTATTGTATGTCGTGAAATAATAGAGAAGACAAAAAAGTCTTAAAAAGGAAATAAGCATGGGAATCAAACGCTACTTTGTTTTGGCCTTAGTGTTTGCTACTGCCCTTGGGCTGTATGTATATAGCTTTAATGGAGACTCTTTTACCATTGAGTTACTAGGACTTTCGGCAACTTTGCCTGTTGCTATTTGGGCTATTATTCCTATTTTTACTCTTATTGTAGCTTCAGTATTGCACATGTCTTTTTACTACATAGTCCAACTTATGGAGGCAAGATCTTTAAAGAAAGATTATGAGAGTTTTTTAAAGTTTACAAAGAGTGTACTTTTAAATGAAGATGCAAAAGTTGAGTATAAAACTCATTGGTTTGAACTTTTAACTAAGCTTTTATCACAAATGGAGTTAAAAAAAGATGCTTTAACCAATGAGATTGATTCTGATGAGTTAAAAGAAGTGATAGAGTTAAGCAATAAAATTTACAATAATGAAGTAGTTGAATTAAAAAAATATCGCTTAAGACAGAGCAACCCTCTTGTCATACAAAATAGACTAAACTCTTTTAGTAAAAATTATAAATTTGCCATAGAAGCACTTGAGGAAAAACCTGATTCAAGTAGTAAGCTATTTCAAGCCGCAAGAGATGTTGTGCTAAAACAAGGAACTTTTGAAGAGATAGAGCGACTCTTAGAGCTAAATACAGATGAAAGCTTAACTCTTTTTAAGAGGTTTATTGACAATAACGATAGCTTACATATGGAAAATGATGCTTTAGAAAAAACTCTATTAAACTCAAATTTTAATAAAAAAGATTTTACAGAAGCTGCAAAAATCTTAAAAGAAAAATTAACTCCAGATGGATTATTGGCTTTGTTTGAGAGAGTTTATGGCATTAAGCCAGAAGCTAGCGAAGCTTATCTTTACATACTTTTTGAATTGCAAATGATAGATAAAGCAAAAGAAATTTTATACAATAGTGATGCTGAAGAGTTTGAAGAGTTTAAATTACTTCTTTTTTTAAGAGATCAAGGAAAGCAGTACGGAACAGATCTATTTTTTAAATGAATATCATAGATTTTAACTCTTTTCC
>JAAYLJ010000209.1 GCA_012521935.1 Campylobacteraceae bacterium
TAACTAAAGAGATAAAGGAGGATCAAAGAGTATGGATAAAACAAAGAGATAAGTGTCAAGATAGTGCCTGTATTCAAAAACTCTATCGACAAAGAGTAGAAGAGCTTAGCGCCTCCCTATCAAATCAAGATACTTTTCCTCAAACCTACCTCGATGCAATGAAAGAGGCGCAAGCAACTATGCAAGAAATTGATCCTAAAAAAGTAACAAGCGCACCATATGGTAAAAAACAGAGCCTAGAGTTTAAAGAAGATTTCTTTCGCTTTAGAGATATCACTTTCAAACCACCTATTATCAAAGAGGTCAAAGACTACAACGACCCTAAACTCAAAGAGATTTTACAAGAGTGTCATGGGTATAGGTTTGATTTAGAAGTCTTGAAAAGACCACATAGAATACTTGGGTCAGGGGAAGAGATGTATATATCGCCAGATTTAGATCCTATCAATCCTGTTATTAGCAGAAGGCCAGTTATCAAGCCAAACCTCTATATTTGGAAATTTAATTCTAAAGGCAAAGAGTGGTTGTTAGTAAGACCAAAGCTTGGTGGCGGAGATTACTTTGTAGTCGATCCAAACTACTGTAAGGAGCTTAAATATGATGGAGATATCGCTACAGCTTTAAATAGAGATAAAGAGTTTATTGTGAATTCGTACAGCGGACATAATGGTAAAGAAGTAAGCATAATCTCTTATAAAAACAAAGAGTATTTGATTACGATGAATGCTTTTAGTAAAAGTATTAATTTTTGGGTTACTGATGTTTTAGAACTATCAAAACATTGGAAACAGTTTGAGCTTGAGGTGATTGGTGCAGAGTATGCAGCAATCACTTTTGAAATAATTTTAAATATTAAATAAAAAAGGAGAAAGAACAATGGTACTTACAACAACAGCAAACTATGAGAGTGATTTAGCTGAGTTTATAAGAAACAATGAAGGCTTTGAGCCTAAAGTCTATTTAGACAGTAAAGGAGTTGTTACTATAGGGATAGGATATGCACTTAATAAAGATATCAACACGATTGTTGCTGATTTTACAAAAGCAGGGATACCTCTTACTGAGGCGCAAAGGACAGAGCTAGGAGAATTGATTAAAGATCTAGGTACTACATCCCAAGATAAAGTTGATGCTTTCAACGCATCCACTAATACCATTACTCTTAGTGAGACAGATGGTAAAAATCTTTTTATTGCCATAAAAGGTCAATATGAAAATGAGGTGAAAAATAAACTTGGCACCACTCTTTATAACTCCATGGCAAACACTAAAGAGCTCATAGCTTTGGTTGATTTGGCATACAATAGCCCCTCACTTATAGGACCCAATTTAGTTGATGCTATTCAAACAGGTAATCGTGTAGCTGCATGGTACGAAATACGCTATAACTCAAACAAAGAGAGAAGCTATGGTTTGCAAAACCGCAGAGCAAAAGAGTCAGATATGTTTGGACTTTATGGTGGCGGAGCAAATACCCCTAGTAACAACAATGAAGCAAAGCAAGTTATACGATTCTTAGAAGCAAAAAGAGAGACGATTGCTGCATATTTAGGACAAATTCCAAATGTTGACATCTTGGACCTAGACAGTTCCCTTTCATCAGCCAAAGCCCTTCTCATCACCAACTACGCCCAAGGTAAAACAATAGATGGAGATATCATAATCGGTCAAGGTATAGGGCAAGATGGAGAAGCCTATGCTGATAAAACAACTTCTAACACTGGTGACACACTCCAAGGCACCTCTAAAAATGACCTAATCTTTGGCGAAAGAGGCGACGACATCCTAATAGGCAATGGTGGTGGTGACTATATGGAAGGTGGAGAAGGCTTTGACACTTACTACACTAATGATAAAGATACCATATATGATAGTGATGGAAAAGGGGAAGTATATCTTAATGGCATACTTCTTGTTGGTGGCTTGTTTGATGAGAGTAGTGGTTTTTATGTGAGTGAAGATAAGAGTATTGAGTATCAATTAGTTGGCAACACTCTAAAGGTTAAAAACCTAGTAGATGGTTCAGAGCTTACA
>JAAYLJ010000003.1 GCA_012521935.1 Campylobacteraceae bacterium
GAATCTTAAATTTCAAACTAAAAAATTATGAAAAGATGCAGTCTCTTTATGAAGAGCTCTATTTAGTTTCAAAAAAACTATATGAAAATGGAGTTATGGCAAAACCCAATTTCATAAAATCTGCTCACGACTTAGCAGAGATAACAACGACCATTTCAAGTACAAAAGAGGAGAAACTAACGCAACTAGCTCTCATAAAAAAGCTTAGCGGAATGGACATTGGAAGAGATGATGAGTTTTTACCTCTTAGCAAGAGTAAAGGTGTTCAAAAAGATACTTTATTTGAAAACAGCATAAATAGTATGAGGGTAAAAATGCTAATAATTCAAAAAGAACAGGAGCTAAAAAGTACAAAAGCAAAGCTCCTACCCTCACTCTCCATTTATGGCAAATATGATCTATATGGAGGCTCTCAAGACAGCTACCAGCACGCTTTTGATGACTATAGACGAAATGGATATAGGCTTGGAATACATTTTTCTTGGAATATATTTGGCGGCTTTAGAGTCCAAAATGAGTTAAAAATAAAAAGACTCGAACTACTTCAAGCCAAGCTCGCATATGAGGAGGCAAAAGATGAGTATGAGAGTGAGCAACTTCTCATAAAATCACAGATAGAAGTGGAACAAAACAAGCTAAATAGTGTCAAAGATAGCACAAAACATACAGGTGAGATTTTAGAGCTTTCAGAGAGACTCTTTAGTGAAGGAGAGGGGGATAAAATCACTCAATTAGTTAGTAAAATAAATCTATATAGAACATTCATAGATGAGCACGAGGCAAAAGAAAGGCTAAGTTACAGCCATAAAAAAAGAGAGATAATGAATGAGGGCAACCTTTAATGCGTAGCGCTCTTGTAGCCCTTGAGATTGTTGGGCAGTTAAATAAAATCTCCATTGATAGCACTGCTATTGTTAGAGAGTATGCACTTGAGCATGCACCATCAATGCAAAGATTGGTAAAAATCGCTAAAGACAAAAGCTTCAAAGCCAAAATAAAATCCCTTCTTTTGGAAGATTTTCAAAAGTACCCGCTTCCAGCCATAGCTAGAAGAGTGGGCAATGGCAATTATGTTGTTTTACTGCAAGTTGATTTTGAAAAAAAGGAAGTTCTTCTATATGAAGATGGACAAAAAGATCCATTCGTCCTAACTTTTGATGACTACTACAAGCAGATAGATAAGAGCTTAATAGTCTTAAAACATAGGGTTTTAAGCCAGCAAATAAGGTTTGGGTTTTCTTGGTTTTATAGCCAAATTTTACACTACAAAAAGATAGTTGGGGAGATTTTGGTTGCTTCATTTGTGATGCAGCTTTTTGGGCTTGTGACTCCGCTTTTTACTCAAGTTGTTTTAGACAAAGTACTGATGCACCACAGCATAAGCACTCTTAATGTCATCTCTGTGGCATTTGGAGCAGTCATACTGTTTGATATGCTGCTTAACTTAACTAGAAATTATATTTTTGCACATACCA
Source organism: Campylobacteraceae bacterium (assembly GCA_012521935.1). Lineage (GTDB taxonomy): Bacteria > Campylobacterota > Campylobacteria > Campylobacterales > Campylobacteraceae > JAAYLJ01. The sequence goes on from JAAYLJ010000003.1 coordinate 1,476, forward strand.
CTTCAAAAATTGATGCTAAGCTAGGTTCAAAGCTTTTCAATCATCTTGTATCTTTGCCTATGGTCTATTTTGAAAAGAGAAAAGTGGGCAACATTGTGGCTAGAGTGCGAGAGCTTGATAACATAAGAGACTTCATAGCCAACAAATCAGTCACAGTTATTTTGGATCTACTTTTTTCTTTTGTATTTATCATTATGATGGTGCTTTATAGCGTAAAATTAACCCTAATAGCGATTAGCTTTGTAACTATCATAGCACTACTTTATTTTTTTGTTACACCTAAAATCAAAGAGAGATTGGAAGATAAATTTCAAATGGGAGCGCAGTCAAACGCCTATTTGGTAGAGGCTGTAACAGGTATGCAAACAGTCAAATCTCTTGCCATAGAGCCATCGATGCAGAGCAAATGGGAAGAGTATTTAGCTAAATATGTCAACTCTGGATTTAGATTAGCAAACCTATCAAATTTTCTTTCAGGCTTTAGTGGAGCTTTGCAAAAACTCATGACTTTAAGCATACTCTATTTTGGAGTTGGCCAAGTCATTGAGGGTAATTTAAGCGTGGGGCAACTCATAGCTTTTCAAATGTTTGCAAACCAATTTAGTGGGCCAGTCATGCGGCTTGTAGGCTTGTGGAATGAGTTTCAGCAAGCTATATTATCCGTGGATAGATTGGGCGATATTTTAAATACCCCAACAGAGCAAGCTAGCGATAAGGCCATAGTTTTGAAAAATCTTGAAGGAGAGGTGAGGTTTGAAGATGCCTCATTTAAGTACACATTAAATGGTCCTTTGGTGCTAAAAAGGCTCTTCCTAGATGTGAAAAAAGGGGAGAGCGTTGGCATAGTAGGAAGGAGTGGCAGTGGAAAATCGACATTGACCAAGCTACTGCAAAAGCTTTACACCTTAAATGAAGGTGCTTTATATATTGATGGTGTGGATGTAAGACACATGAATCCCGTTTGGCTTAGGTACAACATAGGGGTGGTTTTGCAAGAGAATTATCTTTTTAGCGGGACCATTAAAGAGAATATATCCTACTCCTACCCAAGCGCTTCCATGGAGCACATCATAAATGTCTCAAAAATAGCTGGAGCTCACGAATTCATAAGCACAATGCCTGAGGGTTACGATACTCTTGTTGGCGAGCGAGGTTCTGCACTCTCAGGTGGACAAAGACAAAGAGTCGCCATCGCTAGAGCGCTCATCACAAATCCAAAGATCATTATATTTGATGAGGCAACTTCTGCACTAGATTATGAATCCGAATCAATCATCCAAAAAAACTTAAATCTTATTAAGAAAGATAGGACTATGTTCATAGTTGCGCATCGTTTAAGCGCGGTGTATGAGTGCGACAGAATTATAGTAATGGACAAAGGGGAGATAGTGGAAAGTGGAACCCGTGCAGAGTTAATGAAAAAGAGAGGTTACTACTACTTTCTATCACAACAGCAAAAAAAGAATCACGATGAGTAAGAGAAAAAATGATGCACATGAGTTTGCACCACTACTTATTGAGATAGAAGATAGACCCCTAAATCCTCTTGGAAGAGTTGTGTTTTACCTAGTTATTGGGGTGGTATTTTTTGGGATTTTGTGGTTGTGCATTGGGAAGATTGATGTTGTGGTGAGCGCAAGAGGGAAGATAATACCAAGTGGAGAGATAAAAATTCTCCAACCAATTGAAACTGGAGTAGTCTCTAAGATTGCAGTTCAAGAAGGGGATTATGTAAAAAAAGATCAACTCCTTATGCAGATTGACCCTAGCGTTAGCAAGTCCGTTCTTGAGTCCAAAAAAAGAGATCTATTTATCACAAAACTTGAAATATCAAGACTAAAAGCTTTGGCTAATGATGAGCATTTTTTACCAAAACAAGCTATCTATTTAGATGATATAAAAAAGCAGATAAAGCTATATATGTATCAAAAAAACTTACTAGATGAGACGGCAAATCAATATAGACTCAAAATAGACCAACTAAAATCAATGTTAAATAGTGCTACAAGCGAAATAAAGCGTCTAAATAAGGTGCTTGAAAAAGAGAGGCAAATCCTCAAAAGACAAGAGAGTGTTTTAGACATCATCGCTAAAAGAGAGTATGAAGAGACAGAAAAAAGCATCATAAACTTAAACGAACAGATTGTTCAATCAAGAGAGAGAAGAGATGAGGCTCTATCCAAGATAAAAGAAACAGAAGAGGAAGAGAAGCTATTTTTAACAAAAACAGTTTCAGATTGGCATAGTGAGCTCATTGAAAAGCAGAAGGTAGAAAGAGAGCTAAAGTCACAAATAGATGCCATCTCTTTTCAAAATAGACAGCAAGAGATCAAAGCTCCCATAAGTGGATATGTAGGTAAACTGCTTGTAAATACAGAAGGTGGAGTAGTCTCTGCAGCTGAAAATCTTCTTACAATAATCCCTGAAAAATCTCCTCTAATCATCAAGGCAACTGTTTTAAATCAAGATATTGGTTTTATAACATTAGGGATGGACGCTTCAGTTAAGATAGACACATATTCCTTTCAAAAGTATGGTTTCATTCCCGCTACTGTAGAGCATATAGCACATGATGCTATAGAAGATGAAAAACTTGGGCCTATCTTTGAAGTTAAGCTTGGGCCAAAAAAGCTTGATTTGTTAGTGGAGGGAGAGATGAAAAACCTCGAATCTGGCATGAGCGTAACAGCTGAAATCAAGGTTGGAAAAAGAAGAATAATAGAGTTCTTTTTATACCCAATAATCAAATATTTAGATGAAGGATTAAAAGTTAGGTAGTCTTAGTGGGCTATTGACCCACTAAGATTCACGATCTATAATCTGCATTAATAGAGACATACTTATGCCCTAGGTCACATCCAAAAGCTGTAAAAGATGCTTCTCCCACCCCAAGATAGGAAGAGATTTTAAAGCTATCTTTTTTCATGACTTTTGCTGCAAGCTCCTCTGTAGTGCTATCAAGTTGTGGATTTTTCTCATCATAAACCAAAACATCATCATAATGAATTGAAAACTTTTTCACATCGCAAGAAACCCTGCTAGCTCCAATGGTTGAAGCAATTCTACCCCAGTTTGGATCTTCCCCAAAAAGAGCAGTTTTAACTAAAAGTGAATTTGAAAGTGCTTTAGCTGCTCTCA
>JAAYLJ010000210.1 GCA_012521935.1 Campylobacteraceae bacterium
ATGGAGTTCCTGCTTTACCAAGTCTGGATGAATTTCACTTTTTCCAAGTGCTACTAATGGGATATTTTACGATTTTACATATTTTAGCTCTACTCTTTTTTACTATTTTATTTATATTTTTAGTAGTTTTAATCTATAAAGAAAAAAGACCAAAAGTTTTCTGGGCAATGATATTAGTAAGCTTTTTTGTTACTATCGTTTTAATGTTCTCATCCATGCTTGCTTTAGATAACTACACAAAAAAGGCAAAAGTAGAAAACTTAACTCAAAAAAGAGTTTTACTTACAGAAAGCATAGTCTTTTCAGGGCAGATTAGAAATATTGGAGCTTTTACAATAGATAGATGTTTTTTGGAAGTTAAAATGGTAAATGATCCCTTAAAATCAACTGGCCTTACAGGAACTCAAATCTTTAGGCCACGCTCAGGTTTAGAGCTTGATAGAAATAAAAAGCCCTCAACCATTGTTCATAATTTTTTAATTGCAAAAACCCTAAAACCAAATGAACTTAGAAACTTTAGCGTATCTATGCCTTATCCTCCGCACTTTAGCTCACCCTCAGTTTCCCAAAAACTAAAGTGCCGCTAATAGATAAAGCCTATCTCTTTTAGCTTTTTTGCTAAACTACTTTTTTGAGATCTGTAATCTTTGCACCAAAGAGGTGCTATTAAATTTTCGCTATCTTCTCCTGCCATCAATCTTTGAATGATGATATGGCGTGGGGTAAGAAGCAGAGCTTTAGCAAGTAGATTTAAATAACTATCTTTATCTAATGGCTCATATATTCCATTTGCATACCATCTTGCAAGAGCGCTATTTTTAGTTATGTAAAGTGGATGTATTTTTAAAGCATCAATCTCTAAAGCTACACTCTTTTTAACGCTTTTAAGTATCATCTCTTCACTCTCTTTTGGAAGCCCAAATATAAGATGAACACAAACTTTTAACCCTCTTTTTTTTATTTTGGATATAGATTTTTGAACACTATTAAAATCGTGTCCTCTATTTATTATCTTTAAAGTTTCATCATGAATGCTTTGTACTCCAATTTCAAGCCATATCTCATAATCTTGACTCTTCTCTTCTAAAAAATCTAAAATTTCACTACTAATTGAATCAGATCTTGTTCCTATGCTAAGCCCTATCACATCATCATGCAAAAGAGCTCTTTCATAAAGCTTTATAAGAGTTTGGAGTGGGGCATAAGTATTTGTAAAAGATTGAAAATATACAATGAATTTTTGAGCACCAAACTTATTTGATAATTTTATTTTAGATTTTTCTATCTGAGAGCTTAACTCTTTTAATTGCTGTTCTAAAAATGGATTTTTGCTATCAGGATTTAATAAAAAATCAAAATTATTACTTTTTAAGTTTGGACTAAAAGATCTATTTTCACAATAAATACATCCGCCCTTAGCTACTTTTCCATGTATATTTGGGCAAGTAAAGCCTGAGATTGAGACTGGTATTTTATATACTTTAACTCCATATTTTTCTTTAAAATATCTACCTGTTGTAAAAAGTGGTATTAAGGAGCGATTTTTACTTGATGAAATAGTTGCCGTCAAAGCTTACCAATGAGTATTTTTGATCATCTCCTATACTATTTACTAAAGATTTGATAGATAGGAAAGATAGGGAATTTGCTCCAATATACTCACAAACCTCTTCTGTTGTATG
>JAAYLJ010000026.1 GCA_012521935.1 Campylobacteraceae bacterium
AAGCTAGATATTATTTCGCCATTTGAAAGAGAAAAAATTCTTTTAATTAGTGAAAATATTTGGAAACTTTCTGAGGAAGCTTTAGAGACTGCCTCTAGCATTTCTACTAAAAAAACAAATACTTTATCAGCTATTTTTCTTCTTTTTTTGATTGAGTTTTTACTCATTTTGTTTATAATTTATATCACAAATGTAAAGATAAGAAACAAACTTGAAATCACTTCAACTACCGATCCACTAACTAAAGCAAGCAATAGAAATGTTTATGATGATAGTATGAAAAATCTTCTAACTCATGTGAAAGATTTTGATTTAAGTAGTGCTTATATTATGCTTGATATTGATTTTTTCAAAAAAATAAATGATACTTTCGGCCATGACAAGGGCGATGAAGTTTTAATAAATCTTGTTTCGCTTTTAAGAAAAAACATTAGGAAAACAGACTCTTTATTTAGGATTGGTGGGGAAGAGTTTGTTGTTCTAGCTAGAGACATTGAGATGGGTGGATTAGAAAAACTCTGTGAAGCCTTAAGAAAACATGTTGAAGGATTTGATTTTGGACTTGGGCAAAAAGTAACCATCAGCATTGGCGCTACTATGTTTTTAAAAGATGATACAAAAGATAGCATCTTTAAAAGGGCAGACAATGCCCTTTATGTGTCAAAAAATAGTGGTAGAAATAGAGTTACAGTAGTTTAGTGTCTAATGTTTTGAATGGCTTCAAGAAGTGTTTCAAACCCTTTCTTAGAAGACTCTTCAACCTTTAAAAGTGCTTCTAAGCCATCTTTCTCATTACCATTTCTAAAAAAACTAATCGCTACTTTTAGCTGGGTATGAACTCTTTCATGGTGAAAAGAGATCTCTTCAATAGTCTTAGAAGAGTCCTTTAATGCTTGAGTTACATAAGAGCCAAACCATTTTCCAAATCTACAACTTAAATGATCTTCAATTTGCGTATCTTCTTTAAATAGTGCAGATCTATATCCTTGAAGTTTTAAGTTTATATGATCGATTTTGCCATTACTAACATTTACTTCATTTGTTAAGTTTAGAGTTTGATTTAAAGTTGCTTGTGTGTTTGAAATGACTAAGTTTATACTTTTGGAAAAACTTTCTAAAACCGCCATAACTTCAGTTGTCACTTCATAAAAAGATTCGCTAATTTGGCTAACAGTAGTTGTTCTTTGCTTAAGTCCACTTATGTTTACTTCTACCTCTTGGGTAGCTTTTTGAGTTCTCTCTGCTAGTTTTCTAACTTCATCTGCAACAACAGCAAACCCTCTTCCATGTTCCCCTGCACGCGCTGCTTCAATGGCAGCATTAAGTGCTAAAAGATTGGTTTGATCTGAAATATCTTTAATTAAGTTTATAATCTCAGCGATAGAATTCACGCTATCAGTTAGCATAGTGGTGTCGCCTTGAATGTTTTCGCTTATTTGCTGTATCTCTTTGATGGAGTCAACAACTAAATTTGTCTCTTTTTGTAGAGTTTTTGTGTGTTGTGAAGTTTCATCATTTATATTATTGATGGTTGAAAGCATTTTTAAATTCTCTTCCATTGTACCTTGGAGAAAATTTATGCCATCGCTATAACTAGAGACTAAAGTTTTTATAACAGCACTATTTTCACTCTTTTTCATTGTAGTTTCATGACAAGCGAGCTTACTTTTTAACTCCTCTTTTAAACTTATTATCTCCAGCTTTAAAGCTTCATTTTCACTAATTAATTCTTGATTTTTAGAAATTAGTTCTTTGGTTTTTTTATTTAAAAACATTTCTACTCCCTTAAAAAGTGAAATAGTATCACAAGATCTATCTTTTATGCTTAAAAATTATATTTTATATAAAATATAATTTTCACTTCCAATTAAGCTTTTTTTATGTATAAAATTGGATATTTACAAAAGGTTTAAAATGGAATCTTTAAGTTTTCACTCCCCCATAGGTCCACTTACAATTTATGAAAATGAAGGCTTTATCGTTAGAGTAGATTTTAGTGAGAATAAAACTACCTCAAAATCTCCACTTATTTTAGAGTGCAAAAAACAGCTTGATGAGTATTTTCAAAAGAAAAGAAAAGAGTTTGATCTTCCTTTAAAACCACAAGGAACTAAATTTCAAACAGATGTCTGGAATACCCTATGCTCCATCCCTTACGGAGAGTGCGTAAGTTATAAAGATGTAGCAACAATGATAAATAATCCAAAAGCCGTAAGGGCTGTTGGTGGAGCGAACAATAAAAATCCTATAGCCATTATCATCCCTTGCCACCGTGTAATTGGCTCAGATGGCAAGTTAGTTGGATATGGAGGCGGGATAGATATTAAAATAAATCTTTTAGAGTTAGAGGGTTATGACTGCTCTTCAAGATCAATATAAGAGTGAATATTTAAGCCAAAACCACTTATGCCTACAAACTCTTTTGCTTTGCTAGTTGTAAGCAAATCTATCTCTTTAATGCCCAAATATTTCACTATTTGAGCGCCTATGCCATACTCTCTCATCTGTCTATTTGGGCTCTCTTCTGAGCCTAAAAATATCAAAGCTCCTCCATTTTGTTTCAAATACTTTAAAGCATTTGAAAAAGCATTAAATCTTTTAAATGAAGCTAAAAAGTCGTGATCTTCGCCAATATTATGAAATCTAACAGCAGTTTTTTCACTCTCTTGCCCAAAAAAGTATGCGATATGATGAATCTCTTTATGATCCAAAAAGTCATACCTATAGACAACTTCTCCTTGAAAATCTGTCTTAGATTTGCCAATTAATCTAATCAAAGATTCATTTTGCATCCTATGCTCAACAATATCAGATATATAAACTATTGGAATTTCATATTTTTGACAAAACTTATCTAAATCTGGGCGTCTTGCCATAGTTCCATCTTCTTTTAAAACTTCACAAATAACTGCACTTTCTTTAAGTCCAGCCAATCTACAAAGATCCACCGATCCCTCAGTATGCCCAGTTCTAATGAGCACCCCACCCTCTTTTGCTATTAAGGGAAATATATGGCCAGGTCTTACCAAATCACTTGGTTTTGAGTTACAACTAGCTAAGATTTTTATAGTCATGTCTCGCTCAAACGCAGATATGCCAGTAGCTGCCTCTTTGGCATCAACCGTTACTGTAAAAGCAGTTTCATAAGATGAATCATTATCTTTTACCATAGGGTTTAAGTTTAATCTTTTTGCTATGTTTTCGCTCAAAGCAACGCAAATGAGCCCTTTGGCGTAAGTTGCCATGAAGTTTACTTTTTCTGGGGTTGAAAAAACGGAAGCATAGACTAAATCACCCTCATTTTCTCTATCTTCATCATCTACCATCATCACCATTTGTCCATTTTTAATGGCCTCTACTGCTCTTTGTACTCTATCTTTTGGAGTCATCTTTTGCCTTTTTCATTTTCGCCAATTATATCTAAAAACTTGACATTAAAGGTAAAAATCACTATAATTTCACCCTTTAAGACATTGGGGTATCGCCAAGCGGTAAGGCAACTGGTTTTGGTCCAGTCATTCGGGGGTTCGAATCCCTCTACCCCATCCACATTTTGTGTCGCGGAATAGAGCAGTCCGGCAGCTCGTTGGGCTCATAACCCAAAGGTCGGGGGTTCAAATCCCTCTTCCGCAACCAAATCTAACCCTAACTTCTTACTTAAAGCTCGTTTCTTTGGGTGTTTATTGTGTATAATATAAAAAATTTTACAGAGGTTTTCATGATAAAAAGAGTTAGTCTTTTTCTACTTACAAACATTGCAGTTCTTTTAGTTATATCTTTTTTTGCAAAAATATTGGGTGTGGATAGGATTTTAGATGAGAATGGTTTAAACCTAGGATCACTGCTACTCTTTTCACTAATAGTAGGCTTTAGTGGCTCTTTAATTTCACTTTTTTTATCAAAACAGATGGCAAAAACTTCAATGGGAGCAAAAGTCATAGAGTC
>JAAYLJ010000211.1 GCA_012521935.1 Campylobacteraceae bacterium
CAAAAAGTTGAATACTTTTAAAAGCTTTTTTATCTTCATCAAAAACAATCATCTCCCCAGGTTTTACATCTCTTACAAACTCTGCATCAACTAAGTCAAAAGCGCAAGTTTCACTAGCTACAATGTACCCACCATCAGCCAATCTCCCAAGAGATAAAGGCCTAACTCCATACTGATCTCTAATGGCAAAAAGCTTGTGTCTTGATTGAATTAGGAGTGAGTAGGCGCCCTTCACAAGCTTTAAAGATTCTATAATTCTATCTTGAAGGTTATCTTTTTTGCTTCTAGCAATTAAATGTATAATATTTTCAGTATCCATCTCAGATTGAAATATGGCACCTTCTTTGATTAAGCTATTTCTAACCTCATCTTTATTTATAAAGTTTCCATTGTGTACTACTGAAATTTCCCCAAGTTGATAACTAGCTACAATTGGTTGAACATCTAAAGCCTTGCTTTTTCTATCTGTGCAGTATCTATTGTGTCCAACTGCCATGCGCCCTTTTAAAACCTTAAAAGAGTCCTCATCAAACACTTCAGTTACTAAGCCTCTTTTTTTTATGGTTTGAAGCCTTCCTCCATTGCTAGCACTAATTCCAGAAGCTTCCTGCCCACGGTGTTGCATTGCAAAAAGAGCATAATAGGCAACTTTAGAAGCATCTTTACTATTAAAAACCCCAACGATAGCACACATTATTTATCCTTAATTTAATCCCAAACAATCATCTATACTATAAAGCCCAGGCTTAGCTAAAGCTATCCATTTGGCAGCTCTTATGGCACCTTTTGCAAAGGTTGCTCTATTTGTAGCAGTATGATTTAACTCTATAAACTCTCCATCATTATAAAACCCAACTGTATGTCTGCCTACTACATCGCCGCCTCTTAAAGCCATTATGGCAATCTCATCTTTAGTTCTAGCCCCTATCATCCCATTTCTTCCACTAACTCTAACGCTATCTAAATCAAGCTCTCTAGCCTTAGCTGCGTACTCTCCTAGAGTGATAGCTGTTCCACTTGGAGAGTCTTTTTTATATCTATGGTGCTGTTCGACTATTTCAATATCAAAATCTTCTAAACTTTTTGAAGCTATATAGACAAGTTTATTTAAAACCGCAACCCCTAAAGACATATTTGTTGCATACAAAATAGGCATTTTTTCAGCTGCCTCTTTTAGCAAATTAAACTCTTCATCATTTAACCCAGTAGTTCCAATCACTAAAGGTTTAGGAGTTAAAATGGCAACTTCAAGTAGTGATTTTGTTCCATTTGGCATTGTAAAATCTATTATTACATCGCTATTTTCACAAAGTTTAGCTGTACTATTTGTAATAAGAGCATCCTTTGGTGGAGTAAAACTAAACTCTTCAATCGCATGAAGAGTTGTTACTTTTGCACTACTATCTCCTTCTAAACTCTCTATTATCATCCTTCCCATTCGCCCTGTTGCACCGTGAATACCTATTTTTAACACAAAAATCTCCTAATTTAAAAATTCCATAGCACTAAGCGCTGCAATAGCTCCATCGCCAGCAGCAGATACCACCTGTTTTGGAGCTTGGATTCTCATATCTCCAGCTGCAAAAAGTCCATCTACATCTGTTTTCATTGATAAATCTACAACAACCTCTCCATTCTTACTCATCTTGCAAAGAAAAGTTCCATCATTTTGCTTTAAAATTTCATTATTTACATCCATTCCTACAAATACAAAAATCCCAGGAACTAAAAGCTCTTTTTTCTTTTTATCATTAAAAATAATCTCAACCCCATCAACTCCCATCTTTCCACCAAATACTCTATCTATTTTTGCATTTAAAATAAGTTCAATATTTGGACTTTTTTTAACTTTTTCTACTGTCACTGGAGCAGCTCTAAACTCATCTCTTCTATGGATTATATAAACTTTTGAACATATTTTTGCCAAATGAAGTGCTTCTTCTAAGGCAGTATCCCCGCCACCTAAAACTGCAACTTCTTTGCCTTTATAAAAAAATCCATCACATGTAGCGCAGCTACTAACTCCTCTTCCAAAAAACTCTTTTTCTCCTTCAAATCCAGCAGATCTTGGATTGCTTCCAGTGCAAACTATCACACTTTTAGCCTTTACGCTCTCTCCACCAGTTAAGGTTAAATTAAATAGTTCATTCTCTTTTTCTACCTTTAAAACTTCTTTTGTCTCATGTTTTAATCCAAATCGCATAGCTTGCTCTGGCCAATGTTCCATAAAATCCATTCCACTAACAACATTTGGATATCCTGGGTAGTTTTCTATTTCACTACTTTGAGTAATTTGTCCTCCAAGAATCCCTTTTTCAAAAAGTGTAACATTTTTAACGCCGCCTCTAGTTGCATACATTCCAGCTGTAAGTCCAGCAGGTCCTCCTCCAATAATGGCTATATCTAACACTTTTATCTCCTTTATATATCAACTATTTTATATAGCTACGCATCTATTTAAACTATATTTTAAAAATTATTTTTAAAGATGAAATGGTGACATAAGTTTTAAAATATAGTCTTTTATAAGGGTAGTCTTTAAAAGATTTAATGGATAAGATTTTAACTGTTTTTTAGGGAGAAAAGTCTCTCTCCCTAGAATTAATTTCATTATAACAATGAGTTTATTTTATCGGCTAAAACTTGTTTAGAGGAAGCCCCAATCATTTGATCAACAACTTCTCCATCTTTAAAAAATAAAATTGTAGGAATAGATCTGATCCCAAACTCAATTGCGATATCTTGCTCTTCATCTGTATTTACTTTACAAATCTTAGCTTTTCCTTCAAACTCTTCAGCCAACTCTTCTATAACTGGCGCAATCATCCTGCAAGGCCCACACCACGGTGCCCAAAAATCTACCAAAGCTACGCCTTCTTTAGTAATGTCAAAGTTTGAAGCATTTAAATCAATATACTTTGCCATAATCTCTCCTTGTGTTTTTAATGTGTCATTATAACGCCTATAACTTTAAAAATACCATAGTATAAATGATTAGAATTTTGCCTTTAATTGACTATATTTTGAATCCACTCTACCCCTTTAGGATTTACTACAATAGCGTCTATTTGGTAGTTTGATGAGAAAGGATTCTTCATTTGATAGTAGTTTATTGTTTTTATGATTTTATCTATTTTAGATGGGGTAATTCTCTCAAGAGCGTCTTCATGTTTTGTGCTTTTAACCTCTATAAAATGTATGCCCTCACTACTTTTAGCAATAATATCAATCTCTCCAAACCTAGAGTGAAAATTTGTGCTTATTATCTTTAATCCTTTTGAGATTAAAAACTCTCTAGCCCTCTTTTCACCCTCAAGTCCGACTCTTCTCATTACTCTTCAATTCTAATCATAAAAGG
>JAAYLJ010000212.1 GCA_012521935.1 Campylobacteraceae bacterium
ATTGCAAGTTTTAACACTTTCATATAACCATTTTTTAGACAATTTTGTTTTAAATGCAGAGTTTTCTAAAGCTTGTAACATTTCTGGCAATGCTTATAAGTTTTGGAAAAATGGAGTAGCTGGACGATTTGAAGGCTCAAGAACTATCTTTTTACAAAAAGAGACTTTACCTAAAAAATATCAAAAAAATCTCATAAAGTGTAGCTCACTTGCTGGCTTAGTTACTTCTAAAGCCTTTTGCTCATTTACTGGACTTGCAAATTCACATTTAGTAAAAAGTAATGGATCAAAAATGTATGAATACTTAGATATTAAAACCATAAATGGAATAAAATTTGTGAATTTAAGAAAATTTTATGATGATTTAGGGCTATCTTATGAGTATCATATATACATTGAAAAATGCCACTTCTTCGCACCTGAACCGCTTGAGAGAAAGATAAAAATAACAGATACTTTATGTGTTGGGTACTATTAGTTTTACTTAATTCACAATGTGAAAAACCCGTGAAAAAGTTTTAAAAATTATAAACCTTAAACTTATTTATAATTACATTTTGGTAGAATCGCAAATTCATCGGGGTGTGGCGCAGTCTGGTAGCGTGCTACCTTGGGGTGGTAGAGGCCGCGGGTTCAAGTCCCGCCACTCCGACCAGTTAAAACTTCTTTTTTCTAACTTTCTATTACTCATTTTTTACTGTTTTAAACCTAATATAAGTAACATTTATATACTTTCTAGTGAAATTATGGTAAAATCACGGTTTTTAGATGCAAAGAAATATCTTTAAAAGATAAGCATAAAATATATTTTGTTCTCCCGTATGTTTGGGAGTTCTATGGGTAAAAGGAATGTTTAAATATGAGCGAACCAATCGCGTTTATGGTTAATGGGGAGTTGGTAGATACACAAACTGCTACGCAAAAACAGCTCCAAGGTACTCCAGTTTTTTATGATAATTCGGCAAATTCATTAGAAGTTATTAGACACTCAACTGCTCATTTAATGGCACACGCAATTAAACAACTATATCCTGAAGCTAAATTTTTTGTGGGTCCAGTTATTGAGGATGGATTCTATTATGATTTTAGAGTTAGTGAGAAAATCAATGATGAAGATTTGAAAAATATTGAAAAAACTATGCAAGCTTTAGTGAAGAAAAAATATCCAATAGAGCGTATCAAGAGTACTAAAAGCGAGGTTTTAAAGCACTTTGCAAATGATGATTTAAAGCTTGAGGTTTTAAAAAGGATTCCTGAGGGCGCAGTTTCAATCTATAAGCAAGGCGATTTTGAAGATATTTGCCGTGGTCCTCATGTTCCAAATATTGGGCTTTTAAGGCATTTTAAATTAACTAGAGTTGCTGGGGCATACCTTGGTGGCGATGAAACTAAAGAGATGCTAGTAAGGATTTATGGAACTGCATTTGCCGACAAGGAGAGCTTGCAAGATCATATTAAAATGATTGAAGAGGCGAAAAAAAGAGATCATAGAAAACTAGGAAATGAATTAAAACTTTTTACTTTTGATGAAGAGATTGGAGCGGGGCTTCCAATATGGCTTCCAAATGGAAGTAGGCTTAGATCTAAACTTGAAGCACTTTTATTTAAAGCACATAGAAAAAGAGGATATGAGCCAGTTAGAGGCCCAGAGATTTTAAACTCAAAAGCGTGGAAAGTTAGTGGACACTATGAAAATTATGGCGAAAATATGTACTTTACAACGGTAGATGATGTGGAGTATGGGATAAAACCAATGAACTGCTTAGGACATGTAAAAGTGTTTCAAAGTGATGTGAGGTCTTATAGAGATTTGCCACTAAAGTTTTTTGAGTATGGAGTAGTCCATAGACATGAAAAAAGTGGAGTTTTGCATGGACTTTTTAGAGTAAGAGAGTTTACTCAAGATGCTGCTCACATCTTTTGCACGCCTGAGCAGATAAAAGATAATATTTTAGAGATTTTAAATTTTGTCGATTCTTTGATGAGCTTATTTGATTTTAAGTATGAGATGGAAATATCAACAAAACCTGAAAAAGCAATTGGTGATGATGAGGTTTGGGAGAGAGCAACAAAAGGTTTAAAAGATGCCTTAGATGAGATTGGAGCACACTATCAAATAGACGAGGGCGGTGGAGCTTTTTATGGACCAAAAATAGATATTAAAATTACCGATGCACTAAAAAGAAAGTGGCAGTGTGGAACCATACAGGTTGATTTTAACTTGCCAGAGAGGTTTGATTTAGGATATATTGATGCTAAAAATGAGAGATCAAGGCCTGTAATGATCCATAGAGCCATTTTAGGCTCTTTTGAGAGGTTTATTGGAATTTTGACTGAGCACACAAGTGGAGAGTTTCCATTTTTCATAGCTCCAACTCAAGTTGCAATCATCCCTTTAGGAGAAGCGCACCAAGCTTACGCTAAAGAGTTGGCAAATAAAATAAGAGAGTTAGATATAGATTCAGAAATTTTTATGAAAAATGAGAGTTTAAGTAAAAGAGTAAGAACAGCAGAAAAGCTAAGAGTTCCAATGATTGTTGTTTTAGGAGATAATGAAGTTGCTCAAAAAACTGTTGCTTTGCGAGATAGAAGAGTTAGGGAACAGTCGCAGATGAGCCAAGAGGATTTTATAAAATTATTGAAGGAGAAAATGAGTGAGGTACACTTTTGAGTAAGCAAAAAGAGGTTATGCTCAACGAAGACATAAGAGCTGCTGAAGTTAGATGTATAGGTGATGATGGTACACAATATGGCATCATATCTAGAAATGAAGCTTTAAAAACAGCTGAAGATGCAGGGTTAGATTTGGTTCTAATAGCCCCTGATGCAAACCCGCCAGTATGTAAGATAATGGATTATGGGAAGTTTAAATATCAGCAAGAAAAAAGACTTAAAGAAGCAAAAAAGAAGCAAAAAAGTATTGAAATTAAAGAGATAAAATTTTCGGTAAAAATTGCTCAAAATGATGTGAATTATAAAGTTAGACATGCAAGAGAGTTTCTTGAAGATGGAAAGCATGTAAGATTTAGAGTCTTTTTAAGAGGTAGAGAGATGGCAAGCCCTCAAGGTGGCATTGAAGTGCTTGAGAAGGTTTGGCCAATGGTTGAAGATATTGCTGATAGAGATAAGGAACCATCTATTGAGGGAAGATTTGTAAATATGATGGTTATTCCAAAAAAAGATAATTCTAAATAATTTAACTACGCCCTAGCCTTCTTTAAATATTTTCTAACTCTTAAAGAAGGCTCTACTGTGATTACAAATATTTAACAATACACATTAAGTAGCACTTTAATATAAAAGTTTAAGCATTTTTCAAATGTGTCTTGACTTTTAACTTACTATTAGTCTAAAATGCGCTATATAAAATAAAACATAACGAGATATAGAAAAATGAGCAAAAGAGCCATTACTTATATAGCGAGCGCCATGATCATATTAGTAGTTGCTATTTTTATATCTTTTTGGCTTGGGCATTTCCCAATCTCATTTTTAGAGTATAAATCAATCATCATGTATAAATTAGGTTTTAAAGTAGATTTAGCACACCTTTCTAAGCTAGATGAGATAACCATAATTTTCCGTGACATAAGATTTCCGCGCATTGCTGCTGCCGTGTTAATAGGGGCTTCACTTTCAGTTTCTGGAGCTGTCTTTCAAGGAATGTTTGTAAATCCTTTAGTTTCTCCTGGGATTTTAGGTGTTTTATCTGGCGCATCTTTTGGTGCAGCACTTGGCATGGTTTTGCGCCTTCCTTGGTGGAGTGTGCAAATTAGTGCTTTTATTTTTGGATTTATTGCTGTTTTTTTAGCCTTAACGGTCGCCAAATTTTATGGAAAAGGCAATGGAATTTTAATGTTAGTGCTTGGTGGCGTTATTAGCTCCTCACTCTTTGGCGCTTTTGTATCTTTACTTAAGTATGTTGCTGATCCTTATGACACTCTTCCTTCTATAGTATATTGGATGATGGGCTCTTTATCTTCAGTAAATCTTTTTGAAGCTTGGATAGCAGCAAGCCTTGTAACTCTTTCTTTAGTTGGAATTTTAATCTTTAGTAAACATTTAAATTTACTAAGTCTTGGGGAAGAGGACGCTAAGGCTTTAGGTGTGGATGTTTTTAAAACAAGGTTTTTCATCATTTTCTTAGCAACACTTTTAAGTGCAGTTAGTGTTATGTTAGCTGGAGTTATAGGTTGGATTGGGTTAGTGGTACCGCATGTTGCTAGGTTTTTAATAGGCGCTAACCATGTAGTTCTTCTGCCCTTTAGTGCATTAATTGGGGCAATATTTCTTTTAGTGGTTGACTCAATATCGCGTAGTCTTTTTAGCGTTGAGGTACCACTTGGCATTTTAACTTCTTTAGTAGGAATTCCTGTTTTTATCTGGGCACTACATAGAAATGTTAAGGCTCATTAAGTGCTAAATTTAAAAGATATATCCTGCGGCTATGGTTTGAAAAAGATTTTAAATAGCATCTCTTTTGAGATAAAAGAGGGAACAACAACAACTTTCCTTGGAGCAAATGGAACTGGAAAGAGCACGCTTCTTAAAGCAATTGTAGGGTTGTTAACTTACTCTGGAAATCTATTTTTAAAGGGTGAAGAGGTAAGAAAGATTCCAGTTAAAAAAAGAGCAAAACTTTTAGCTTATGTGCCGCAAAGTACCAATATTCCTTTTGATTTTACTGTTTTAGAAGTTGTTTTAATGGGTAGGTTTCATGCTAGTAAATTAAGTTTGAACTATAGCAAGAGTGATTTTAAAATAGCGCAAGGCTCATTAGAGCGAGTTGGTATTGGGGATTTTGCAAATAGAGTATATAGATTACTTAGTGGGGGAGAGCGACAGCTTGTTCTTTTAGCTCGCGCCATAGCACAACAAAGCCAGCTAATTGTTATGGATGAGCCTATTACTGGGTTAGATTTAGGAAATCAAATGAGACTTTTGCTACTGATAGATTCGCTAAAAAATGAAGGATACACGCTAATAAAAACAACTCACTATCCTGATCATGCTTTAAGAGTATCTGATCAAGTGGTGTGGATAGGAGAAGGCAAAATTTTAGCCTCTGGCTACGCAAAAGAAGTCATAAACATAAAAAGATTAAAAGAGGTATATGGAGTGGAGAGTGAGTGTTATGATCACCCAAGTGGACAGAGATTTATCTTACCTTTAAGATTTATGGAGAATAAAATATGAGAAAACTCCATCTGTTTATAGTTATGATTTTCTGTTTTTCTATTAATTTAGAAGCAAAAATCATAACAGATATGACAGGGCGCAATGTTGAAGTAACTCATGTCACAAAAGCTTTTAGTGCCTCTCCTCCTATGATGGCGATGCTTTATGTTTTAGCTCCCAAAACAATGATAGGTGTAAATTATGAATTCTTAGAAGTTGAGAAAACTTTTATGCACCCTTACATAAGAGATTTACCTGTTTTAGGAGGTTTTTTTGGTGGAGGAAAAGAGGCCAATATGGAGATGATAATAGCCAAAAAACCAGATATTGTTTTTGGATGGGATAGATTAAGCAATGAAGCTAAGCGCTCTAAAGATACTCTAGAATCTTTTGGCATTCCAGTAGCTTACATAAAGCAAGATACTTTAGAGGAGATGTTAGAGGCTTTAAGCGTCATGAGCTCTTATCTAGGCAAAGAAGAGAGAGCTAAAATTTTAATCAAATATGCAAAAAAGAGTTTAGATAGAGTTAAAAAGAGTGTTTTAAACTTAGATAAACCTAAGGCCAAAGTGTATTTAGCCCAAGGCATAGATGGATTGCAAACTGAGTGTTCAAATGGAGTGCAATCAGAAATCATCACATATGCAGGAGGAGTAAATGTTCATGAGTGTGCAGCTAACGCTAAAACATATAAGCGCGAAAAGATCTCTTTTGAAAAGCTCATGCAGTACGATCCAGATGTGATTTTTGTAAGAGAAGCTTCATTTTTTCATAATTTAAAAAACAGTTCAACATGGAAACACTTAAGAGCTTTTAAAGAAAATAAAATTTTCCTAGTGCCATCTTCACCCTTCCCGTGGGTTAGCAAACCTCCATCTTTAATGAGGTTTTTGGGTGTTGCTTGGCTTCATAAGCGTATCTATCCAGAATATTTTGATTGGGATGAGGAGCAAGAGATTAAGAGTTTTTATGAGCTTTTTTTAGACATAAAGCTTAATAATGATGATTTAAACTATTTAATGCAAGGAGTTTGAAATGGATATAGGCAAAATAGTATTGAGTTATTTTATTGTAACTTCATTTTTGCTTGCTAAATCTTCTACTTTTGAGCTTGGCCAAATAGAAGTTATCAGCGAGGCAGATATAGCTCAAAATAGAACTATATCCGTGTTAGAAGAGGAGGATATTAAAAATAGCGAAAGCAAAAACTTAGTAGATGCGCTCATAAGATTGCCAGGAGTTATTGTCGATCATAGAGGGGATAAAAATCAAATGGATATAAGAATTAGGGGTTTTAGACAAGCTCATATTCCTATATTTATAGATGGTATCCCTATATATGTACCATACAATAGAGAGACTGATTTAGGAAGATACACCACTTATGATGTTTCTAAAATTACAGTTTCTAAGGGTTACACATCCCCAATGTATGGGGCAAATACGATTGGAGGAGCTGTAAACATCATTACTAAAAAGCCAACAAAACCTTTTGAGGGGAGTGTTGGTGCAGGGGTTTTTAGTGGGGATGGACATGAAGAGTTTATAAACTTAGGGACAAACCAAGGTAGTTATTACGGTATGCTCTCACTCTCAAATTATCAAAGAGACTATTTCAAGCTTTCAAAAGATTTTGATTCTACAAATAGACAAAATGGCCGCAAGCGAGTAAATTCTGACTTTAAAGATCGTAAAGTAAACTTAAAAGTTGGCTATACACCAAATGAGACAGATGAATATTCATTTAACTACATAGTTCAGCGTGCTACAAAGGGTCAACCTGTGCCAACACAAGGAGAACTTTTTAGAGATAAGCGCTATTGGCGATGGCCTGATTGGGATAAGACAAGCTACTACCTCATTACAAAAACAGCTATCGGTGAGCATTTTTTAAAAACTAGGTGGTATTACGATAAATTTTACAATAAAATGCTTGATTATAAAGATGGTACTTTTACGGAGCTAAACACTCCAAAAGCGGGCGATTTTAATCCATCAGAATATGATGATCACTCTTATGGTGGCGCTATTGAGGGAGATTTTTCTTTATCTGCAAACCATCAACTTAAACTTTTTATTTCTCAAAAAAATGATTACCATGATCAAAAGCGTGGAAAAGAGGAGAGTGATGCCATAACACAATCTATTGGCACAGAGTATGCGTGGAAGTTAAGCGATAAATTAAATTGGGTTTTAGGGGCAAGTTATGATTATTTTAAAGTTAAAAAATCTTTAACTAAAAATGGCGAAGCTTATGATTCTAACCCTACTATGCACGCTTTTAATCCACAAACAGCTCTGTATTATCAAATAGATGAAGATTTAATGGTATTTGGGAGTATTTCCCGTAAAAGCAATATGCCCTCACTACACACTCTATACTCTACTAAGTTCAACTCTCATGTGCCAAATCCTGATTTAAATCCTGAAATTTCTACTAACTATGAAGTTGGCTTAGAGTACAAAATAGCATCAGCTCACATGTTAAAAAGCTCCCTGTTTTTTAACCAAACTAAGGACTTTTTAGGGACAATAAGTGTTGTCCCTAGTGGATCTTGTGTAAAAGATTGTGAAAAAACCATAAATATAGGAAAGTATGAGCATATTGGTGTTGAAGTTGAGATTGATTCATATTGGAGTAGTTATCTTGCTACAAGAGTTGGTTTTATGCACATAGAGCCAACTATTAAAAATCCATCTGATGCAAAGAGAGAAAAATATGTCAAAGATACACCTAGAAATTCTCTAGCTGCAAGTTTAATCTACAATCCTATTCACTCCATAGACATTATGCCCTCTTTAAGATACGAGAGCAAAAGATATTATGATAATGAAAATGGTAAAACAAACAACTCTTTTACGCTTGTAGATTTTAAGGTAGCTTACAGGCCTATAAGAGATTTAGAATTCTCAACTGGTGTAAAAAATATATTCGATAAATATTATTATTATGACATTAGGTTTCCTCAAGAAGGACGACAATTTTATGCCAATGTGCGCTATCAATTTTAATAAAGGGAGACAAAATGCAAGGATTATTAGCAGGAGTTAATTTTGATTTAATGTATTCATATCAAAAAAAAGCATCTACACATAAAAATAAAGGCAGAACCACTTGGGATCAAAGAGCTAAGGAGATGAATAGTAAAATCCATGAAGGACACTATAACGATGTGATAAGAAAAAAAGTAGATCTTAGTAGTGCAAAAACGCTGCTAGATGTGGGTTGTGGCCCTGGTACTTTTGCTCTTTGCTTAGCAAAAAATGTAGAGCATGTTTATGCTTTTGATTTTTCAACACAGATGCTAGCTTGTTTAGAGGAGAATAAAAAACTCCAAAACATTAAAAATATTTCTGGATTTCAAGCAGATATTGAAGATAGTTGGGATGATATTCCTGTTTGTGATGTAGTGTTAGCTTCTAGATGTATGGAAGTTAATAATTTAGCTAAAACTTTAGCGAACCTAGATGCTCATGCAAAACAAGCTGTATATATGACTTTTAAAGTAGGATCTAGTTTTTTAAGTGAAATTTTACTTCATGAAATTGGTAAAGAGGTAGTTCCAAGACCAGATTATATCTATGTATTAAATATTTTATATCAAATGGGCATATTTGCTTGTGTTGAATTCATAACTCCACTTGATAAAAGATGTTGTGAGGGGCCATCTATGGAAGAGTATGTAGAAGCTATTAGTTGGAGTTTAGATGGCATAAGTGATGAAGAAGCAAATAGGGCAAGAAGATACTACAAAAGGTGTAAAGATGAAGGTATAGAGCCAGAATTAAGAGATAATCGCTGGGCATTAATTTCATGGAAAAAACCTTGCAATAAGCATAAGGGTTGTAAATAATTTACAAAAGGAAAAAGATGAAATCTATATGGACAAGACTGTTTATAATAATCACTATATTTTTAGTACAAATAAATGCTAAAGAGCAGGGTTTAAGCATTGACTCCACTCCGCTACCTAAAAACATAAAAAAAGTGTATGGATCTGCTCCTCCCATAACTTTTATGCTTTATGTTATAGATGAAAGCTCTTTAGTTGGCGTATCATTTCCCCAAATAAATCAAGGAAATAAAGACGGTGAAAAGTTTTTATCAAAAGACTTTATGAAACTCCCAGTTTTGGGCGGTTGGCATGGAGATAAATTGCCAAATTTAGAAGCTATAATAAAGGCAAATCCAGAATTAATTATAGTTTGGGATACACCGCTACTTATGGGAAAGAGTATGAAAGATATAGAAAAAATGAATATACCATTTTTGAAGATAAATCTTGATAGCAGTAGAAATTATCCTCAAAATTTTAGAATTTTAGGAGAGGTACTTGATAGAAAAGATAGAGCTAATAAATTAGCTGATTATGCAGAAAAAGAGTTAAAAGAGTTAGATGATTTTATTGAAAGTTTGGGAGATGCGCCACGCACTAAGGTTTACTATGCGCAGGGTCCAACGGGATTGCAAACAGAGTGTGATTCTTCTTTTCACTCTGAGCCTTTAGTGCTAGCTGGAGGAGATGTTGTGCACAAATGTTCTCAAACTACCATAGTAGGGATGCCAACTATAAGTTTTGAAGAGCTCATGGTTTATGATCCAGATATTATAATATCTCAAAATGAAGAGTTTTTTCAAAATATTTTTAATGATTTAAAGTGAAAAACCTTAAGGGCAGTAAAAAATAAAAATGTTTTTCTCGCACCAAAAACTCCTTTTAATTGGATAGATAGACCACCATCTTTCATGAGGATACTTGGTGTGCATTGGTTGGCTAGTAGAATGTATCCTAAGTCCTATCCTTATGATTTAGAGAAAAAGATAATTGATTTTTATGAGCTGTTTTTTGGAAAAACATTAACCAAAGAAGAGATAGATTACTATTTTAAAGATTATTAAAATTAATGTATAAATTTTTCTAAAAACAAAACTCTTTAACTACGCCCTAAGCATTCTTTAGATACTATTTACCCCTTTAAAAAAGCTTAGGGTTAATTTTGCTTTTTATAAATATAAGGAGTTAGCATGCCAAAAATGAAAACTGTGCGTGGTGCTGCTAAACGATTTAAAGCTACGAAAAATAAAATAAAGCGCGGTTCAGCTTTTAGAAGTCATATATTGACAAAAAAGCCTACCAAGCGAATGCGTAGATTAAAGTCACCACAATATGTTTGTAGTAGTGACAGCAAAAATGTTCAATTGATGCTGTGCAGTAAATAGTTGGTTTACACCTAAAAGTCCCCCTATTAAAGTAGGGCAAGTCCAGAATTGGCACCAAAATGGTTAAGGAGATTTAATGGCAAGAGTAAAGACAGGTGTTGTTAAAAGAAGACGACATAAGAAGATATTAAAGCTTGCTAGAGGCTTTTATAGCGGTAGAAGAAAACATTTTAGAAAAGCTAAAGAGCAACTAGAAAAGAGTTTAGTCTATGCTTATAGAGATAGACGAAGAAAGAAAAGAGACTTTAGAAGATTGTGGATCATAAGAATCAATGCCGCATGTAGATTAAATGGCATAAGTTACTCAAGATTTATAAATGGACTCTCAAAAGCAAATATCGATTTAGATAGAAAAATATTAGCTGACATGGCTATGAGTGACCCAGAAGCTTTTGCTGCTGTTGTTACAAAGGCTAAAGAAGCACTTTAATATTAGCCCCAATTGGGGCTAATATTACTCTCCAGGATAGACAAAACTAGCATCCCTAGTTACAAAAATCTCATCTTTATTATCAGTTGCAAAAGCTTTTATAGTTATAGGTATAGATAGATCTTCTTCTGTTTTTAAATCTCTTTTTTTAGTTAAGATTACAATCTTTTTACTTTTTACCCCAGCTTCTAAAAGAAAAGGCTCTTTTGGTTGTTTAATTTCAATACTCTTATCATCAATCTCAAAATAGAAGTAGTGATCACGGTTGTCAGTATTTTGAAAAAGAAAGGTATATAGATTTTCTATGGAATCATCTTTTATCTTATATAACTGCGTTGTACGATTAATATTTAAAAGCATATGCTCTTTTTTTCCACTCATAAAAACAAGCAATGAAAGAGCAATAGTTAAAACCACGACATAACCTATCGTTCTTGGCCTAATAAAGTTGACACTTTTTTTAGAGACAATGGCATTTGGACTAGTCCAAGAGATGAGCGTTTTTTTGTTTAATTTATTCATAACTTTAACGCAAGCATCCACGCATTCAAGACAGTTTATGCACTCAAGCTGCATCCCTTTTCTAATATCTATATGGGTTGGACATATTCTTACGCAAGCCTCACATCCAGTACACTCATCCTCTTCCCCAGTGGGCTTGCTATGTAGTTTTTTCCCACTCTCATCAAAAATTATTCCACCTCTTTGTTCATCATATATTGATTGAATGGTGTCTTCATCATACATCACCGATTGAACTCTAGCATATGGGCACACATGGATACAAAAATCTTCTTTCAAGATTAAAACATTATAGATTAAAAAGATAGTTATACCAGCTATAAATCCTAGCAAAACTAAGTGCTCAGATGGTGTTTTTATGTAGTTAAAAAAATCCTCTGGAGGCACAAAATACCACATAAAGTTTGACGCAGCTAGTAAAGATAGTAGTGACCAAATCAATACTGCAAGGCTTTTTTTACCAATAAGACCTGATTTTGGAGCAGACTGTTTATTTGAAATATTTTTCCTAATTTTTAAAAGTTTTGTCTGTATTAAGTCTCTATACAGCACTCTAAATATGGTTTGAGGACAGGCCCATCCACACCAGACTCTGCCGCCTAAAGTAGTCATAAAAAATATAGACAGAAAGAAAAAAATTAAGATAAATGGCATTAAATAGAGCTCTTGCATATCAAAAACTGTAAAAAATAGATGCAACTGCTTTTTATCAAAACTGAGTAAAAATATATGTTTATTTTCAATATTGATAAAAGGCATAAAAAATACAACTACTGTAATGATAAAAAAGACAATATAACGCTTTTTTGCATAGGAAGAGGGGTTCATTTTAAATCCTTAGGATGAGTTTGTTTCGCTAATTAAATCACACTCTTTTTTTATTGGAGTCTGTTTTTGTTTAAATTTTTTAGTTGGCAAGATAAGAATTTTCTTTTTAGTTTTCGCCAAAGTTTTTAAACCTCTTGAATTTATATAATCTTTCAATGAGCTCCTACTTACATTCAACTCTTTGGCTATCTCGCTAACAGAGATGTCATCTTCTAACATTTGGATAACTTCTTGTCTATACACATCAAATTTTGACTTTGACATTCTTCCTTTTGGCCTACCTTGCTTAACTTTAGCAGAAGGATTTAGTCTCTCATCTCTAAGCAAAGAGAGTATTTCTAAAATTTTTAGCAGTGGAGTTTCATTTGATATAACTTCACCGCTAGCACAAACATGCAAAGAGATGTTGCGTTTTAGTAAACACTCAAATATTTTAATAAGTTCATCTACATAGGCGCTAAGAGTCCATAACTCATAAATAAGAATCGTTTCATCACTATCTAACGATCTTAAAAAACCCTTTAACTCTTTTCTATCCTCAAGAGATAGAGTATAGTTTGAAGTTTCAACTTCAGTTGAGTTAATGGGGACTCCATTTGCCGTTGCATACTTTAAAATAGTATTTTGCTGCTTAATAATGTTGACCCGCCCAGTTACATTTTTTAAAAGTACTATAGCCATAATGTCACCTTTTTGTCACTCGAAATTATACGCCATATGATGTATAAAGTCAAGGAAGTTTTTAAATTTTCGCCATATTGACGAAATAATATGCAAAATTATAGCAAAAAGTAGTCAAAGAGTGTAGGAAAAAATAGATATTAGATTAAATTTATGATATAATCAATCCCAAATTTTTTTCGAAAGGTGGTGAGAGCCAGATGCCAGGAATTAAAGTGCATCCTAATGATTCTTTTGATGAAGCATATCGAAAGTTTAAAAAACAAGTAGATAGAAACTTGATAGTTACTGAAACTAGAGCTAGAAGATTTTTTGAACCTATGACTGAAATTCGTAAAAAACAGAAAATTAGTGCTCGCAAAAAAATGCTCAAGAGACTATATATGCTTCGCAGATACGAATCAAGACTCTAAACCAAAAAGGCATGCTTTTGTGTGCCTTTTCTTACAAAAATCTCCACTAAACCATTTTTTAGGCAATTTGCGTATAATTACTAACGGGTGTTAGTAACTTTATTGAAGGAATTGCCATGGCATTAATGACTGTTGCGCAGGCTTCTGAGGCCTTAGGTATAACAAAAGAAGCTATCTATAACCGCATAAGACGCAAAACTTTAGATAGTATAACAAAAGATGGCATTAAATATGTAGATATAAAACAGTCAAACAAAACTGAAAATATCATTTCAAACTCGTTAGCAAATGATGATAGATATATAGAGTTTTTGGAAAATGAACTAACAGAGTTAAAAGCTAAAAATGAAAAACTAGAACTTGATAAAGAGCGGCTAATAGGCGAAAAAGAGTCTTTACTCTTACAGTTAAAAGATGAAGTTGAAAGAGTTTATAAAGAGAGAGACAAACAGTTACTAACAATGGTTTCGATATTTAAAAAAAGTCTTGTTCCTGCTGTTTCTCAAAATACTATCAATGCAAGATTTGAAGAGTTATCTCCATATGAAAAAGAGATGATTGGAAAAAGTGATGATGATAAGTGGTTAGACTTAAAAGCCTACTTGATAGCAAGAGGAGTGGAGAACAAAAGGCAAGAGAGAATTTTAAATGCAGCTTATTTACTTTTAGGAAGAAGTCTTTATTTAAAAGAGGAGAATGGCTCAATTTTTTTCAATAGTCAAAAAAAGCTAAAAAGCATACTAATAAAAGATGAGGAGTAGTTATGAAGATAGCCATACTTGATGCTGCGACTTTAGGAAAAGATGCAGATTTAAAGATTTTTGAGAAGTTTGGAAGTTTGAGGATATTTGAAACTACCTCAAAAGATGAGCTTATTGAGAATTTAAAAGATTGTGAAATTGTAATAATTAATAAAGTCAAGATCGATAAAGAAGCCATGACTTTAACCCCTAGTTTAAAGCTTATCTGCATTACTGCAACAGGTACTGATAATGTTGATTTGATTGCTGCTAAAAAGCTTGGCATTGAGGTAAAAAATGTTGCGGGTTATTCTACAGCCTCAGTTGCGCAGCATACGCTAGCTTTAGTGCTTCATTTTTACAGTAAAGTTGGATACTATGGCGGTTTTGTTAAAAATAAAGGTTGGTTAAATAGTAAAATCTTTACACACTTAAATGAGCCAATAAATGAGATAAGTGGTAAAGAGTGGGGTATAGTTGGGTTTGGAAAAATCGGGCAAGAAGTTGCAAAGATAGCTAAAGCCTTTGGTGCAAATGTTAGTTACTACTCAACCTCAGGTAAAAACAGTAATAGTGATTTTCCTTTTCTTAGTCTAAAAGAGTTACTAACAAAGAGTCAAATTGTTACTATACATGCACCTTTAAATGCTCAAACAAGGGGACTTATATCTAAAAATGAGTTAGCTTATATGCCTCAAGACGCACTTCTTGTAAATGTAGGAAGAGGTGGGATCGTAGATGAGAGCGCTTTAAAAGATGCAATCTTAAATGAAAAGATTTTTGTTGCTTTAGATGTTTTGGAAAAAGAGCCAATGAGCCAAGATTCAGCCTTAATGGAGTTACTTGAAAATAGTAGAGTTCTCATAACTCCGCATGTAGCTTGGGCAAGTGTTGAAGCAAGAGAGAGACTTATGGGAAAAGTGAAAGAGAATATTGAAAATTTTTTAAAGGATAGATGATGGCAAAAGTTAAAGAGCATAGTTTTGACATTACGGCTGAGGTTGATAAACAGGAGTTAAAAAATAGCATTGAACTTTCAAAAAAAGAGATAGCTTCAAGGTATGATTTTAAAGGGACTGACGCACAAATTGACTATTTAGAAAAGGAAAAACTTATTACTCTAATAGCACCAGGAGATTTGAAAATAGATGCTATGAGAGATATTGTAATCTCTAAAGCCATAAGAAGAGAGATTCCAGCAAGTGCAATTAATGAGATAAAAAGAGAAAAAGCTGGTGGAAGCAATATTAAAGCTATACTCCAAATAAATGATTCTATTGGCCAAGATGAGGCTAAAAAAATAGTCAAAGAGATTAAAAATTCAAAATTAAAAGTTCAAGCATCCATTAGGGGAGATGAAGTTAGGGTTAGTGGAAAATCAAAAGATGATTTACAACAATGTATGCAGTTAGTAAAAGAGTTAAATTTAAATCTTCCACTTAGATTTACTAATTTTTTATAATGACAATACTTGAGCCAACTCCAGAGCCAAAAGGCTTTGTTTGTAAAGTGTTAGTAGTGTTAGTTACTATATTTTTAATGGCTTTTCCATGGATTTTAGCAATTTTTACAGCTTTAAAATATCACTGGAGTGTAGGCATTGGTTTTTGGGTTTTTGGATACTTAGTAACAGGTATAATTAGTAGCAAAATGAGACAAATTTCAATTCCAAATGACCAAAAAGAGATCTCATTTTCTTCTAATGAAATCTCAAGATGGTTCATTTCATATCAATTTGATTGTAGATAAAGTTTTTAAATAGGCAAAACTCTTATATTTTTAGATAATTTCTCTTGTAAAATCGACTCTATGGCATAAAGTGTTCCAGTTGAGCTGCTTGCACATCCACTACAGGCTCCAAGGTATCTAATATATATATCAATAAATTCACTATCTTGTCTAATGTCAATTATCTCTAAATTTCCACCATCAGCAACAAGCATTGGTCTAATGTCAGCGTCTATAACACTCTCTACTAATTTTAATTGACCTACTACCGTTAATTTTTCAAATGAAGCTTCTTCATTACTACCAGAAATTTTTGCATCAGCAAGTGCCTTTAATCTCTCTTGCTCCATCTCTTCTCTGGTGTCTTTTAAAATATCTACAAGGTAGTATTCTCTATCTTCATGACCGCCTGGCTTGATGCAAGATTTGCAAAATGCTCCAGCTTTTGTATAGTTTGTAATCTCTTCAACACTTTTTAAATCATTGAGTCTAATGACCTCTTTTATAGTACCAAGGCTTACTCTAGCGCACTCACAAACTATTATCTCATCTTCAAAATCCTCAGGATCTACACCTTTATATG
This sequence comes from Campylobacteraceae bacterium, assembly GCA_012521935.1. Classification (GTDB taxonomy): domain Bacteria; phylum Campylobacterota; class Campylobacteria; order Campylobacterales; family Campylobacteraceae; genus JAAYLJ01. The sequence goes on from JAAYLJ010000212.1 coordinate 16,325, forward strand.
AAGCAGCAGCAGCTTTAATGACATCATACGCCATAACTGAACAGTGCATTTTTTGAGGTGGAACTGCTGGAGTGCTTGGATTATCTCTCATTGCTTTTTCAACATCAATATTTGTAATTTTTACTGCTTCACTTACAGTTTTGCCTTTGCAAAGCTCAGCCATTGTGTCTGAGCTTGCTATTGCTGTTCCGCAACCAAAACTCTTAAACTTTGCATCTAAAATAATCTCACTCTTTTCATCTACAACCCAGTAAAGCCTAACCGCGTCACCACAAGACTCAGCGCCAAAATCAGCAACTACAAGCTTGCCACCCATTGCTTTGGCATCTTCTTCAGTAATCTCTCCCATATTTTTAGGGTTATTCATTAAGTCTTGTACTTTTTGACTATACTCTTCCCAAATTGAGCCACCAATTAAACGATTTTTTGCCATTTTTTATCCTTTATAATCCACTTTTATGCCAAGATGGAGCGTATGAATATGTGCTTGAGATTGATCTAAGTCTTTTAATCGCACCATTTATAGCATCTATCGCATAATCTATCTCTTCATCATTATTAAATCTTGAAAGAGACAATCTTAGCGCGGTATGAGCTAACTCTGCATCTGCACCAATTGCTTCCATCACAGGGTTTGATTCTAAATCTTCACTAGCGCATGCACTTCCTGTACTTGCTGCAATTCCTTTTTGATTAAGATCCCATAGCATTGCTTCGCCCTCAACACCTTTTACACTAACTAAAATAGTATTTGGAGTTCTCTCTTTTTTCGTACCAACTACGAAAACATCGCTATTTTTAAGAATTTCATCTTCAAGTCTATCCCTAAGCCTTCTAACTACTCTATTTTCATCTTCAAGGTGCTCTACTGCAAGCTCCATTGCTTTGCCCATGCCAACTATGCCAGCTACATTTAAAGTTCCACTTCTCCTGCCTCCCATATGCTCGCCACCGTGCATGAAGGGAGTTAAGTTTGCGCCATTTTTAATATAAAGCCCACCAATGCCCTTTGGACCATGAAATTTATGTGCTGAAAAACTTAAAAAATCAACATCTACCTCATGCACATCAACAGGCACCTTGCCTATTGCTTGTACTGCGTCAGTGTGGAACAAAGCCCCATGTTCATGAGCTATTTTAGCAGCCTCTTTTATGGGAAATAGCATACCTGTTTCATTATTTGCCCACATTATATTTACAAGGGCAGTTTTATCATCAATATGTTCTTTTAAACTCTCTATCTCAACAACTCCATCACTATTAACAGGTAAAAATATAACTTTTGCACCCAAACTTTCAACAAATTTACAGGCTGAAATGACAGCTGGATGTTCAACTTCAGTAGTAATTATCTTATCTTTTTCACCCTTTAAAATATAGTCAAAATAGATGCTCTTAATTACCCAATTTATACTCTCAGTAGCACATGAAGTAACAACTACATCATCGCTATCTTTTGCACCTATACCCTTATATAGCTGATCCATTGCTTTTCTTAAAGCTGGGTGAGTATCGCTTCCAAAAGAGTGCAAAGAGTTTGGGTTTCCATAATAGGTTGAAAAAAATGGTTCCATCTCTTTAAAAACTTCTGGATCTACCATTGTAGTGGCATTATTGTCTAGATAGACTTGCATAAACCTCTCTCCTTTATTTCAAATAGGATATATTTTATCTTAATTAAAAAATTAGATATTAATCTAGAATAGTTTAAAATCTCTTTAACTTTGATCTGTAGTCGGTAAAAAAATATTGTCCAAAGCTTTTATGGTATCGCTATAAAGGAATACTTCAGAGGGAGATTGACGCATGAACTCTTCCATCAATCCTTTTTTCGCTATCGCTAAATCCAAATCTTTATCGCTCCCTTTTTGATAAGCCCCAATCCTTAAAAGTACTTCATTTTCTTTAATAAGTGAGTGAGATCTCCTAAATTTAATAGCATTTTTTTGATGCTCAGGCGTGATTACATCGCCCATTACCCTTGATGCACTATTTTGAATACTTATAGGTGGATAAATCCCCAAATCCGCTAAATCCCTACTTAAAACAATGTGACCATCTAAAATACTTCTACTTTGATCTGCTATTGGATCACTCATATCATCACCCTCAACTAAAACAGTAAAAAATGCAGTAATAGATCCTTTACCTTCCTCTTTACCAGCTCTTTCCATAAGCTGAGGCAAAAGAGTTAAAACTGAGGGTGGGTATCCTTTTGAAGTTGGCGGCTCTCCTAGGGCAAGTCCAATTTCCCTTTGAGCCATGGCAAACCTAGTGACTGAATCCATTAAAAATAGAACATCTTCACCCTTATCTTTAAAATACTCTGCAATTGTCATTGCGGTAAATGCACCATATTTTCTCATCAAAGGTGAATCATCACTTGTTGCAACAATTAAAACAGTATTTGTTAAATCCCCACCTAAATTTTTTTGGATAAATTCTGGAACTTCTCTTCCTCTTTCTCCAATCAAAGCGATCACCTTTACTGGCGCAGTAGATCCTCTTACTATCATCCCCATTAAAGTTGATTTTCCAACACCACTTCCTGCAAAAATTCCAACTTTTTGGCCTTTACCGCAGGTTAATAGTCCATCAATTGTCTTTATGCCAACTTCAAAAACAGAGTCGATTAAACCTCTTTTTAAAGCTTCAAGTGGAGGTTTTATGATGGATGAGTATGTTTTTGAAACTATGGGAGGTTTACTATCTTTTGGCCTTACAAAAGGATCTACAACCCTTCCTAAAAGCGCATCTCCAACAGGTATCATCATCCCTTGTTCATTTATGTAAACTCTATCTTTTGTTTTAAATCCTTCTACAAAGCCAAAAGGAGATATGAAAAATTTTGAACCTTTAATCTCAGTTACCATTCCAAGTTCACTCTTGTTGCTCTCTCTTGAGACAAGTTTTACAATATCCCCAATGCTTGGCCTTAATCCGCTTGCTTCAATGGTTGTTGCACTTATATTTGTTATGGTTCCAAAAACTGGCGATAGAGATGGTTTGTTTTGAAGTTTTGACTTAAGACGCAAAAGACTCATTAATA
>JAAYLJ010000213.1 GCA_012521935.1 Campylobacteraceae bacterium
CATCTAATGAAGTCTTTGGCTCAATTAATTCAAATATCTCTTGCTCTTCAACTAAAGTATCAATTTTTATTTTTTTACTCTTTTTTTGCGGATGCATAATCTTTTGCAAAATATCTTCTTGCACATAGAAACTTCTAGTTACTCCGCCAAAAGCTGTTAGCATCTCATCATAATCAATAAGCCCACTCTCAACTAATTTTGAACCCTCTTCAAGTAAAGCTCTATTTTTAATCTTTTCATAATCATCAAAACTTACAAGTGAGATAAGAGCATTCATCTCTCTTAAACTTTCAAATTCACCTGAATACTCCTCTTTTAGTAGAGCTAAAAATATAATTTGCTCTTTTTTTTCTAAATTATGAGTTTTAAAAAAATCTTCTATGATGATTTCATTTGTAGTTATCTCTAATCTTTTTAAAATACTCTCTTCAAGGTTTTTTAGCGCAACTTGAAGCCTATTTAATCCATGTGAAAAATCTGTCCCATTTTCTCTTAAGGAGCTTATTTTTTGATAGATTTCAATGCGCATAAATTGGTCTTTTAAGTACTCTAAATGATCTTTATATGGGGAAATTTCTGGCATTGTCATCTCAAGAGTGCCATTTTCTAGAAGCTTTAAGAAGCTAGAACTTAGTGAGATAGTGTTGCTAAAAAGCTCTAAGTTTAAAAGTTCTACTTTTTTAATTCCTGAAAAACTGCTGATAGTTATCCATCCTGAATTTAAAAGATTTCTAACAGCATTTAGCTTGCTTAAGTGTTCATATTTTTTATCTGTAAAAAGTGCAAGCAAAACATCACTAACTAATAAATCCATATTGCCACAAACATACTCTTTTGTCATATGCTTTAAGATTAACGCTTCTTCATCATTGCATTTTAAATGGGAAAAAATCTCTGTCTTTTCCACATTTTCACTCTCTAAAAAATCTATTAAAAGCTTCATTTAGCCCCTTGCTGCCATTTTGAAATAGATATTAGCATTTAAATGCTTGTAGTTGGCAAAAGGTCTATTTTACTCTATTTACATGCTCTTTTACAATATCATCCATATAGACAAAAAGTTCTTCAGATCTTTTTTCTACCTCATCAAATAGGCTCTTTATCTCCTCACCTTTCATTAGTGTTTCATTGTTTTTTAATATTTGGAAAACTTTTAAAATAGAGTCGTGCACGATGACATGAGGTTTTGCTATCTTTTCAAAACTGCTATATTTAGAAAATATATCACTCCCTTCATTTTTATACCATGAGTTAAATCTACAAGATGAAGCGTTATCAGCTTTTGCATTTTTATCATCAGTAAATACTGCTAAATATCCATTTGTTTTAAAGATAGTATGATCAATTTTAGCTAAAGATAAAAATAGTTCATGTGAAATATCTTCATTTTTAATCTTAGTTTTTCTACTATTTTCAATGAGCTCTTCTAGGATTGAGATAAATTCACCAAGCCTTTGTGATGAAACTTTAGTGTACTCTTCGACTTTTTCATTACTCTCAAGCATAGCGTTTGAATTTTGTTTTAAAACATTTATATTCATTTCAACTTCTAAAGTTGCTTTTTGAGTTCTCTCAGCTAATTTTCTAACCTCATCTGCAACAACAGCAAAGCCTCTTCCATGCTCTCCTGCGCGCGCAGCTTCTATGGCAGCGTTAAGTGCAAGAAGGTTTGTTTGATCTGAAATATCTTTAATTAAAGTCATAACATTGCCAATCTCTTCAACATTTTGATTTAACTGTTCAGAGTTTCCTCTAGTTCCATGAACCATCTCCACGATACTATTTATATTTGAAACAATGCCATGAATGTTTGACTGAACGCTTTGAATGACACTCTCTGCCTTCTCATTTATCTCATTTACCTCTTTAATATTTTCTATATTTGCATTTAAATTCTTTTGTAAATCTTTACCATCATGAACAGCCCCACCTATGAGTCTATTTGCTAGCGAGGTAAAAAGTTTAGCTTTAGAGAGATTTGC
>JAAYLJ010000214.1 GCA_012521935.1 Campylobacteraceae bacterium
ACCAATGCTATATTTTTTAAAGATAATAAATTAAGGCTATCTCTTCGCATACTGGGAAATATTTACACTTTATACAATCAGCCCAAATCTTGTGAGCGGGCAACTCCTCTTTTGGTATCTCTTTGAAATTTAATTTTTCAAAAAAACCTTTTTCATAAGTCAAAGTAAAAACCTGTTTTACTCCAAAAGCTCTAGCTTCATCTAAAAGAACCTTTACAATGGAAGAGCCAACGCCCTCTCCTCTTACATCTTTTGAAACTACAAGGCTTCTTACCTCAGCTAAATTAGGAGCATGAAAATGAAGCGCCCCAAAGCCTTTTAACTCTTCATTTTTAAGTGCTAAAATGTAAGATCTTATATTTGTAGCCATCTCATCGCTACTTCTAAATAAAATTATCCCCTTATCCACTTCTGGTTTTACTAAATCTTGCATTTTAGGTATGTCTAATAGGGTTGCTTTTTTATACTCAATCATTAATCTCTCCATAAAGAGTTTTAAAAATCTCTTTAGTTAACTTTTCAATACCTTTTTGTTTTAGCACTGAAACAGGAATTCCATCCATTTTTTTTATCAAAGCTAGCTCGCTTTGTTTTAATTTATCTATTTTAGTAAAAACTTGAATGATCTCTTGATCTGCTCTTTTTATGGAGTTCACATGCTCAAACACCCCAACATCAATCTCTAAATCTGGATGTCTTGAATCAACTAGCAAAACAAATAGTCTTATCGCTTCTCTTTTTTCAATAAACTCATTTAAGCTTTTTTGCCATTTGGCTAACTCTTGTTTTGAAACTTTTGCATAACCAAAACCTGGCAAATCAACAAACCTAGCATTAAATCTCTCTTTATCTTTAGTAAAAAGAATATTGAAAAAATTTATAAGCCTAGTTTTCCCTGGAGTTGAAGATTTTTTTGCTAAGTTTTTCCTATTAGTTAAAGCATTTATTAGTGAACTTTTTCCAACATTAGATCTACCTAAAAATACCACTTCCATTGTATCGCTTGGCGGTGCTAGCTCGATGCTAGGAGCAGAGGTTACAAAAGAGGCTTCTATGATTTTAATCATTTTTCTAACAATCCCTCTGAGGGCTCTTTTTCCTCTTCAACATGGAAAATAAACTTTACAGGCTCGCTCTCTTTGCTATCTACCTCATAAGTTCCACTGTTTTGATCAGCCACAATTAAATCTCCATAAACCTTTCTATCTGTCTCTATTTCATGTAAAAAGCCACTCTTTTTTATGGTGTATCTCATATTTTTGGGCTCATATACTAAAACTTCTCCCTCTCCAAAATAGTGCATATCATTTAGTTTCATTTTAACAGAAGCATTACCTGTAGCTTCATACTTTAGTGGATCTTTATTCTCATCAAAAAAGATAATTAGCTTATCTGATTTTAGTAAATCTTCACCCTTAGTAACTGTAACATTTCCTGTAAAAACACCTTGCTGTTCGCTTTCACTAGCTCTAAACTTATCAGCAGTTACTTCAATCTCGGCTCCAAAACTAAAAGAAGCCATCAGTAGTAGTGTAATTATTTTTCTCATCATTTCTCCGTTTTTATTCTTGCTTTAACATCCCAAGCATCTAGCAAGCCCTCTGTAGTTTTATATACAAAACCCTTGCCCTCCCCTAAATGATCGGCAAAAGTAGCTGTAAAAAAAGTATTGCTTGAGAGTACTTTAGTATTAAAATCATAACTAGCTTGCTCGCATTCAAGAGTGATTTCATCACTCCTTGCATAAAATACATCGCCAAAAAGATTTAACTTTTCATCCTTTAAGATAGCTTTTTTAGCTCTTAAACTATTTATAAATGGCTCTTTTTTTAAAATCCCATCTATATTTACAAACTCATCTCTATCATTAAATCTTAAAACCTCTTTAGCATGAACAATGCTATTTACCCCATCAGTTGTTATCTCATAATCTTGAACTATATTCATTTGGATATAAGCTATTTTATTGTCACTTACTTTAAAATTAAAAGTATATGGCTCTTGGGAGAGCAAAAATAGCAAAACAGTGCTAAATGCTCCCAAAAAAACAGCAATAATCCTTAAAGCCATAAATCTTCCATGTTGAAGTTCTCTTTTTCAAAAATCCTATCTATCATCTCTCTAACTGCGCCTTTACCGCCACAAGAGCTTAAAGTTGTATGAACACATTCTAAAACTTTTGAAGCTGCATCTTTTGGGGCAAACGCCCATTTAACTGCTTTTAAAAGTTTTAAATCATTCAAATCATCTCCAATAGCAGCTACTTCATCAAGCAAAATATTCTCTTTTTCTAAAATCTTTTCAAGAGTTGCTAACTTATCTTTTACTCCTTGAAAAAGATAATCTACTCTAAGCTCATCCGCTCTTTTTTTTACGATTTTTGACTCTCTACCAGTTATGATTGCAACTTTTTTTCCACTTTTTATCCAAGCATTTATGGCTAATCCATCTTTAACATTAAAAGCTTTTATCTCATCACCACTATTAGTGTAGTAAATCTTCCCATCAGTTAAACAACCATCAACATCAAGCACTAAAAGTTTAATCAAAGTACACCTTTTGTGCTTGGAGTTCCCTTTAAAGATGATGGAGACAAAGCTCTTCTTATAGCAACTGCAAAGGCTTTAAAGGCAGCTTCGACTATGTGGTGTCTATTTTTCCCGCGTACTTGTATTAAGTGAACACTAAGTCCAGAGTTAATGACTAAGGCTCTAAAAAACTCTTCAACTAACTCAGTATCAAAACTTCCAATTTTCCCATCTATGTCAAGCTCATATACTAAAAAAGGCCTATTGCTAATATCTAAATCGCAAGAGACTAAAGCTTCATCCATTACAACTCTAGCATTTCCATATCTTTCAATTTCTCCAACAGGGAAAAGACTCTTTTTTAAAGCTTGACCTATGACAATCCCCACATCTTCAACACTATGGTGATAATCAACATGCAAATCTCCATTGCATTTTAACTCCATATCCATCCCACTATGTCTGCAAAGCGCGTCAAGCATGTGATCAAAAAACCCAATCCCACTATCAACCTTTGCCCTACCGCTTCCTCTTAAGCTAAACTTTAACTCTATTTGAGTCTCTTTTGTATCTCTTTTAATTTCTATCATTTTGATTCCCTCATTATAAAAGCGCCCTCATAAGCACCTTTAGCAATAAAATCTCTAGCCTCATCTTCACTTCTAAATCCAGTTAAATATACTCTATATATAGCTTCATTTAACCAGTAGCCTTCATTTACCATGCCCTTATAGTTGCTTTTAGCTTCATTTTTAGCAAAAGTATCTGCTCTTTCTTTACTTCTAAAAGCTCCAATTTGTACCATAAATTCACCGCCCTCAACACTATGATAGCCTGGTCTATCTCCAACAACTCCACCAAACCCAACAATTTCAAGCCTAACTGGAGCTGTTCCTTTTTTTATCATATCTATCCTATTAGCCCCTGTATGAGAGAGATCAATTATCCTCTCTTTTACAAAAGGCCCCCTATCATTTATCCTTACTATAATGCTTTTACTATTTTCTAAGTTTGTCACTTTTACCATTGTATTCATTGGAAGAGTTTTATGAGCTGCTGTCATTTCATACATATTATAAACCTCTCCATTAGAAGTTTTCCTACCATGAAAATCTTTTCCATACCAACTAGCTATACCACTATACGCATCTCCAACGCTCACCATTTGAGGATAGTATGTTTTTCCTGCAACTGTATATGATCTCATAGTGGCTCTATGCATAGCAGGAGAATCTATGATGCCACCGCTTGTCTGTTTGCTTTGTTGTGGGGGTTGTGCTGGGGGAGATCTGTAAGTTCTTTTTGCACCACAACCGCTAAAAAAAATAATTAGCAAGATTAAAACTAAACTCTTAAGGAATGACAATCTTATTTCCTGGGTAAATGTTTGTATTTTTCAACTCATTTGCCTGCATCAATGCTTGTAAACTTACATTAAATTTTCTTGAAATAGCTCCAAGCGTGTCACCTTGTTGGATTATGTAGTGTCTATTTCCTGCTTTAGCTGAGGGTATAATTAGTTTTTGTCCAATTTTTAAAGTATTTGATTTTAAACTATTGTAATCTTTTATTATTTTATAGTTTAATCCATATTTTTTGCCTATCTCATATAAAGAGTCACCTTTTTTAACATGATATACATAAAATCCACTTGCATTTTTTTCTGGTTTAAAGTTTTTAGCAAACTCTGCTTTTTTATCGTAAGGGATATATATCTCATATTCAACTGGTGGTGTAAAAAAGTAGTTTAAATGAACATTGTACTCTTTTATGACAGACACGGGAAGTCCCACGCTTTTTGCAACACTCTCTAGCGTTGTCCCCGCTGGTACAGTTACAGGCTCAAACCCAAAACTACTACCTTGATTTAGTAAATATTCACCATCATGACTAAGCAAAAAATCAGCACTTCCAGAAAGATGCGCCATAGTTATTATTTTCCTAATATAGTTTCTAGTCTCAAGTGGGACATATTTTTTGACTGGATCAATCAAAACTGCTAAATCATCAGTTCCTGCTTGCTTGATGGCTCTTCTTACCCTTCCCTCTCCGCAGTTGTAAGCCATAGCTGCTAAGTACCACTTTTCAAAATCTTTATGGAGGTATTCTAAATATTTTATTGCAGCTTTTGTTGATTTTACTGGATCACGCCTCTCATCTACATACTCATCAATTTTAAGGCCAAATTTTTTAGCAGTATATGGCATGAATTGCCATAAGCCTACCGCTCTTGCTTTTGAATATGCTCTTGCAGAAAAATTTGACTCTGCCATTGCTAAATATAAAAAAGCTTCAGGTATGCTTGCTTCAGCTATCATTTGTCTAAGAGCTGGGGCAAATATATATCCTCTATCTAAGATACTTAAAAAGTGTTTTGTGCGGTATAAGTTTACATCATCACTCATTGAAAGTAGTATTGGATCTTTTAAAAAAGAGGTATTTATATCTAAACTCTTTAAAACTCTCTCTTGCTGCGCAAAATTATTCTCTGTAATTAGGTAACCAAAAAGCATGGAGCAGGTCAAACTTATAAAAAGTAGCGCTCTTCCTACCATAAGCATTCCTTGAACATTAATCTTTGTAAGAAAAAATTATTTTAGATTAAGCACTTATCGTACCTTAAGTTAACTTTTCAAATGCTTTAAAAAGAGTTTTTGCATTGTTAGATGTTAAGTTTTTTACCTCATCTTCACTTATATTTAAAATCGTAGCAACTTTTTTAACAACAAGCGTTGTGTAAAGTGGCTCATTTCTCTCTCCTCTATGAGGGTGAGGCGTTAGGTAGGGGGCATCAGTTTCTATTAGGAGTTTATCTTTTGGGATTTGTGGCAAAATAGCTCCAAGTTTTTTCTCATTTTTAAAAGTAATTACGCCGCCAATTCCAAAATAGAAGTTATATTTTGCTAAATCTAGCAATACTTCACTAGCGTTGTAGCAGTGCAAAACTCCGCCTACAACGCTATTAGCAGCTTTATTTAAAAGAGTTTCATAGCTATCTTTGCTTGCTTCTCTAATGTGGATAATTAGTGGTTTTTTATACTCAATTGCTAAATCTATCTGATCTTCAAAAACCCTTAACTGTTCGCTTTTTTCAATCCTTTTTTCATCTTCATCTTTAGGCAATCTATAATAATCAAGTCCGCACTCACCAACAGCTATGCACTTTGGATCTTTTAAAAACTCTTTTAAAACTTCTTTGTCATACTCTTTTTGATGATACGGATGCACTCCTGCTGCAAAGTAAACACTCTCAAACTCATTTGAAATCTTTTGTGCTTTTTTTAAATCTTTTAAATCTGCGCCAGGGATTAAAAAGCCCTTTACTCCAGCCTCTTTTGCCCTTCTTATAACATCTTTTAAATCACTATCATATCTATCATCATCCAAATGACAATGCGTATCGATAATCAATCTATCCCCTTATATATTTTTTGAAATCTCTACTCTGTTTCCACCAAGTTTTTTAGCATGATAAAGCGCGCTATCAGCCTCATCTAAAAGTTCATCAAAGCTTAAATCATTTCCAAAACCAAGCCCAATAGAGAGTGTAATTTTTTTATTAAAAATTTTGCTATTTGCAATTAAAGCTCTAGTTTTTACAAACCAAGTCACAACCTCTTCTTTAGAGTATTCATTTAAAAATATGGCAAACTCTTCATTTCCAATTCTAGCTACAATATCAGAGCCTTTTGTGCTATTTTTTATGACTCTTGCTATCTCTTTAACGATATTTTGGGCATCATTGTTTAACTCTTTTTCTAAACTTGAAAAATCATCTATCTCTATAAGTCCCAAATTTAACAGCTCCGCGCTACTAGCTAGCTCACTTACCTTCTCTTTTGCCTTAGAGAAAAATGTTTTTCTATTTAAAAGATTTGTAAGAGGATCTAAAGTATCAAAATTTGAAACTAATTTTATATTCTCCATTGCCTCTACGGTGTTATTGACTCTACATATAAACTCCTCTTTACTAAAAGGTGTAACTATAAAATCATTTGCACCATACTTTAAAAACCTTGCAGCAACGCCTTCTTCTTTTGGAGGGATAAGAGCAATAACCCCTAAAGAGTGCTTTGAATACTCTTTTCTTAAAGTTAAAAGAAGCTCAACTCCATCAATTACAGGCATTTTATAATCACTCACAACCAAAGAGATATCTTTATGATCTTCAAAATACCTCAAAGCTTCCTCGCCATGAGCAGCAACTAAGATATTAAACTGTTGGCTTTGTAAAATCGTTTTCATATTGTTTCTTGCAGGAATTGAGTCATCTACTATTAAAACTTTATGATTTCTATTTTTAAGGAGTCTATCTATCATTGAAAAAATATAATTTACATCATCCATATTGCCTTTAAAAACATAATCTACTATGGGTTTTTGCTCAAAAAGTTCTTTTGTTTTTTTGTCTATATTTCCTGTTAAAACAATGACATTTATGTTTTTTGAAAGTATATAATCAACTATCTCGCCATCAGGCGCATCAGGTAGGTTTAAATCAAGCAAAGCCATGAAATAGTTTGAGTCATTTTTTACTACAAACTCTTTTGCCTCTTGCACTGTGTAGGCAACATCAACCTCAAGTTCTAGTGACATTTCTGTTTTTTTAGCAAGCAATTTTGCTAAAGTTTTATTATCCTCAACAATTAAAATTTTCTCTTTTTTACTCATCTAACCCCGCTTAATAATGAATTTGCAAACTCTTTTGCTTCAATTGTAATTTTTTCACCACTTACCATTCTAGCAAGCTCCAAAAGCCTCTCTTCTTTGCTTAACTTCTTAACGCTACTCTCTTCACCACTTTTTTGAACCAGAAAATGCTCATTTGCTTTTGATGAGAGTTGCGGCTGATGTGAGATTGCAAAAATTTGATAATTTTTTGATA
>JAAYLJ010000215.1 GCA_012521935.1 Campylobacteraceae bacterium
CTATAACTCTTGCTCTAGCAAAGGAGTTTAAAGAGTGCGCCATCGTTTTAAGAGGATACAAAAGAGAATCAAAGGGTATTTTAGTTGTAAGTCATAATGGTAAAATTTTAACTGATGTTAGAAAAAGTGGAGATGAAGCTATGCTTTATGCTAACTCTTTGTCAAAAGCATCAGTTATAGTTAGCGAAGATAGATTAGAAGGTATTAAAAAAGCTAAAGAGCTTAATGCAAAAATGGTTTTTCTTGATGATGGTTTTTTTCACTTTAAAATTAAAAAATTAAATATCCTAATAGACCCAACCCCAACTCCTCCTTCAATATTTTGCATCCCATCAGGAGTATATAGAGCTCCTTTGTGGTTTAAAAAATATGCTGATATAGTCTTAAAAGAAGGAGTTAACTTTGAAAGAGAAGTTTTGGTTTTAAATGAAACAAAAAGGATGGTTCTTGTTACAGCAATAGCAAATCCTGCAAGATTAGATAGGTTTCTTCCAAAAAATTTAGTTGAAAAGTACTATTTTGAAGATCACTATCTTTTCAAAAAAGAGGAGTTAGAAGAGATTGTAAAAAAACATAATGCCACTTCACTATTAGTCACTTCAAAAGATGCAGTTAAGTTAAAAAGTTTCAATATTGAACTTTCTCTTTTAAATCTTGAAATCAAACTACCAACTTTTTTAAAAAATAGTGTATCATCTTATATAGATAAGGAGTGGGAGATTTGCTTGCACAATGGATAAAGCTATGAAAACAATAGAATTTTTAAAAACACTAAAGATTAAAGATAGCACTCTTTTTTTAGCTTTAATCTTTATCTACCCAATTGTGGTTTTTTTGATTAAAGAGATAGGTTTTTTACAAAAGCCAACGGCAATTTTTTCTATTTGGTTTCCAGCTGGTGTCTCTTTACTATTTTTGCTTATTTCTACAAACAGAAAACTTGCCTTAAAATTTCTTTTTATAGTTATCTTTTTTACTCATATGATTCTTTTAGAGCAACCATTTTATCTAGCTTTTTTCATGGCTTTGAGTAATCTTTGTGGTGTTTGGCTAACTTATGCCCTTTTAAAACCTATAAAAAATAAGAGTATATTTGAAGATATCTCACTAATTGAGTCTTTTTTAGTTTCATTGCTCATTGGAGCTACCGTATCATCTTTGCTCGGCATTAGCATACTGTTTTTATTTGGATATTTGCACATTCAAAGTGTTTTAGTAGGCACTATTACATATTTAGTGGGCAATTTTTTAGGAATGTTAATAGTAATATCTCCATACTTTTTTATTCAAGCAAAAGATTTTAAAAATAAACTAAAAAAGATAAGAAAACCACTATTTTGGGGCAATACAATCCTCACTATGATGTTTACATACTATCTTTTTGCCTCATCATACCTCTCTCATGTCGAATTTTTTATCTTAGTTCCACTTTTGATTATTCTTTTAAGATTTAGAGAACTTGGCATATATATAAATGGTATTTTGGTGCTTTTTGTGGGAATGTTTGTCCTTTCTATATATAAAGATTTAGACTCATTTGTACCTTCTTATACTATGTTAGAACTTCAAACATTCATGTTTTTTCTCTTTACTGCAAGTTATATTTTAGTAAGCACTCTAAATCAAAGCAAGGCTCTTTTGAAATATCAAGAAGATGTAGTTGAGGAGACTCTTATCACATTTGCAAGATTTATAGAAGAAAAAGATGCTTACACTGCTGGACATTCACGAAGAGTTGCTCAGTACGCAGTAGAGATTGCCAAAAGATTGGATCTTCCTAAAAAAGATTTAGATCTTTTATATAGAGCTGGCTTGGTGCATGATATTGGCAAAATCATAACGCCTGAGAGTGTACTTTTAAAACCAGGCAATTTAACTTCAACTGAATATGCACTTATGAAACAGCATGCTAGCGTTGGTTCAGAAATGATAAGTAGAATAAACCACTTCAAACCACTTGCAAAAATCATAAGACACCATCATGAAAAGTATGATGGCAGTGGCTACCCTGATGGTTTAGCTAGAGAAAAAATACCTCTTCTTTCAAGAGTACTTTGCGTTGCTGATGCTTTTGATGCAATGACAACAACTAGAATTTACAAACCTAGAAAAAATATAAAAGAGGCAGTAGAAGAGTTAGAGTCCCAATCAGGCTTGCAGTTTGATCCAAATGTGGTGGAAAAAGC
>JAAYLJ010000027.1 GCA_012521935.1 Campylobacteraceae bacterium
CATAAAATCCTAGCATAAGTGATAGCTGCTGGCATCAAATCTTTTGTCTCATTACTTGCAAATCCAAACATAATCCCTTGATCACCAGCCCCAATCTCTCCATCAGCCTTATCAACTCCTTGGTTAATATCTGGAGATTGTTGGTTTAAAAATACTTGAACATTTACATCTTCAGGGTATAGTGTTTGCTCTTTACTAAAGCCGCTTTTGCCGTCATATCCAATCTTTATAAGAGTATCTTTTACAATCTTTTTATATTCATCAATGCCAAGATTTACATCTGCTTTAACCTCGCCACCAATGATGATCTCTTTTCCTGCAATGAAAACCTCACTAGCTACCCTAGCATTTGGATCCTCTTTTATCAATCTATCAACCACCGCGTCAGCAATGATATCAGCACACTTATCAGGATGTCCTGGACTTACAACTTCTGAGGTAAATAGGTACATAAACTGCCTTTATCTTTGGTTTTAAAAAAGTTTTAGTATATCAATATTTAAATTAAAGATATATTTTATCTTAATTATTTCTCTTAAATAACTTAGTATCATTTTTTGCTTCATTTAAAATATTTAAATAACTCTTCCTTGAAATCAATCTCCCACCAATTCTTAAAAGATGAGGATTTGGAACTTGCGCATCAATTAGTGTTAAATTTTTGCCATACTTATATATTAAAGCCCATAAAGCAACCTTTGAGGCATTTGGTTTTAGTGAAACCATAGACTCCCCACAAAACAAAGATCCAACACTAACCCCATAAACTCCGCCTACTAACTCTTTATCTTCATAAACTGTGATTGAGTGGGCTAGCCCTAACTTAAAAAGTTCCCCATAAGCTGCTCTCATCTTTTTCGTAATCCAAGTTTTCTTTCTTGAAGCACAAAGCAAAACTAAATTATCAAAATCTACATTTAATTTTGTATCATATTTTCTTATAAATCTTTTTACAGTTTTACCAACTCTGTACTCATTTGGAAAAATTACACATCTTGGATCAGGAGACCACCAAAGTGGGGGTGAGCCCTCCTCAAACCATGGAAAAATCCCACTCTCATAAGCGCTAATGAGTCTTTTACTACTTAAACCTCCCCCAAGCGCTAAAGGTGCATTTTTAGGACTAAAAAGTGGGTTTGGAAAAGAGGTATCTTTATTTAAAAAAACTATTTCACTATTTAAACTCAAAAGCTAAAGTCCCATTTTTAAAACCAATTTTTGCCACGCCACCTTTGGCAAGTGAGCCAAAAAGCACCTCATCAGTAAGTGCACTTTTTACCTCTTCTTGAATGACTCTTCTCATCTCCCTCGCGCCTAAACTATCGCTAAAACCTTTTTTAGCTAGGTACTCTTTTGCTTTTTTTGTAATGGTTATATCTATTTTTTTACCCTTTAACTGCTCTTTAAGCTCATCAATTAGCTTATCTACTATTTTTAGCATATGCTCTTCTTTTAAAGAGTTAAAAGGAACTATGGCATCAAGTCTATTTCTAAATTCTGGTGCAAAAAACTTTACAACCGCCCTATTAGTCTGATCTAATTCATCTTTAGTAAAGCCCACTTGAGGGGCTTCTTTAGTTCCTAAATTTGAAGTCATAATGATGATTGTATTTCTAAAATCACTCTTTTCTCCACTATTATCAGTTAAGAGCGCTGCGTCAAAAACTTGAAGCAATATATTTAGCAAATCCTCATGAGCCTTCTCTATCTCATCAAGCAATAAAACAGAAAATGGATGTTTTTTAACAACCTTCGTAAGCTGACCTCCCTCTTCATATCCAACATATCCTGGAGGTGCGCCAACAAGCTTGCTTACTGTATGTTTTTCCATATATTCACTCATGTCAAAACGCTCAAAATGAACTCCAAGCCCCAAAGCTAGCTCTTTGGCTAATTCAGTTTTTCCAACTCCAGTTGGCCCTGTAAAAAGGAAAGCTCCTATTGGCCCCTCAGGATTTCCAAGCCCAGCTCTAGCTCTTTTTATGGCAGAGGTTAATTTTAGTATAGCTTCATCTTGTCCAAAAATCTTTAACTTTAACTTCTCTTCTAGATTTTTTAATACCTTTGTATCATCCATGCTTAAGTCTAAAGATGGGATTTGTGCCATACTAGAGAGTGTTTTTTTAATATCTTTAGAGGTTACATTTACTCTTTTTTTATCGCTTAAATGAAACGATGCGCCCGTTTCATCTATGACATCTATGGCTGAATCTGGTAAAAATCTATCGTTTAAATATTTCTTAGCTAATCCTACGGAATCTTTTAATGTTTTTGGTGAAAAAGATACATTGTGGTGTTTTTCATAAATAGGGGCGAGTCCTAATAAAATCTTATAAGCATCTTCCACCGATGGCTCATCTATATCTACCTTTGCAAACCTTCTACTTAAGGCTTTATCTTTATCAAAAAAGTTCCTAAATTCACTATATGTAGTAGCTCCAATACATTTTAATTTTCCTGAAGCTAAAGATGGTTTTAAAAGGTTTGATAAATCCATAGATCCCCCACTTGTTGAGCCTGCACCAACTATGGTATGTATCTCATCTATGAATAAAATAGCCTTCTCTTTTTTCTCCAAAGCTTCCAAAATCTCTTTAAGTCTTTTTTCAAAATCGCCTCTATATTTTGTGCCAGAAAGAAGTGCGCCTAAATCAAGCCCATAAAGCTTGCTATCTTTTAAAATATCTGGAACTTCTTCATTTACAATCGCTAAAGCCAAACCCTCAACGATAGCTGTTTTTCCAACTCCAGGCTCTCCTACAAGTAGTGGGTTGTTTTTCTTTCTTCTACAAAGGATTTGCCAAATTCTCCTACTCTCTTCTTCCCTGCCAATAAGAGGATCTACTCTTCCTTCTTTAGCTAAAGAGATTAAGTCGATTGTATATTTTAAAAGTGATTCATCTTTCTTTGTTTCAAACCCTTGCGTGATAGCTTCTTGTAGTGTTAGTTTTGTAACTCCTTGTTTTTTCATGAGATAAACACTATATGAAGAGTGTTCTTCAAATAAAGATAACAACAAGTCAATAGGAGTTGCTTGCTCTTTCCCAGCACCCTTTGTCTGGCTTATCATTCTCTCCATCGTCCTATTAAGAGCAACTGTTTCAAAAGGTTGATATGCACTCTTTTCTGGAATGGTTGAAAAATTTGCATCCAAATGAGATAGCGTCTCTTTTTTAAGCTCATCTACATTTGCCCCACATGTTTTTAATAGCTCCATCACATCCTTTGAGTGCAAAAGTTCATAAAATATATGCTCAATTGAAATATACTCATGTCTTTTATTTTTTACAAATTCAAATGCACTGGTTAATACTAAATTAAGTGCTGGGTTTAACATATTTATTCCTCTTCTAAAATAGCTCTTAATGGAAAAGAGTTGGCCCTTGCACTTTTATGCACTTGTGTAGCTTTGGTTTCTGCTATCTCTTTTGTATATATGCCACAAACTCCCTTTCCTTTTTCATGAATGGCAAGCATTATTGCAACTGCCCTTTCACTATTGTGTCCAAAAATATCCATCAAAATCCCAACTACAAACTCCATAGTTGTAAAATCATCATTTAAAAGTACTACTTTATATCTTTTTGGGATTTTTAAATCAACGCTTTTTTTGACTAACTCTTTTGTACTCATCTTTTATTTAAAATCCTCATTAAATCTTTTTCAATTATGAATGTATCGATACTTCCTATATAGTATCTATTATCTTTTTTTCCTTCCCAAACATCTGTTACTTGCTGGTACTTACCATCTTTTAAAACTACTTTAAATGGAACTTGAAGTGCTGGCTTATACTCTATGTCAAAAGTGACACTCTCAGCGATTCTAGCATTCTCTTTCCCATTAGCAATGAAGTAGTAAGCTCCATATTTTTGGGCAAAATTCTCTAGGGCATAAACATTAGTAACATCTTCTAAATGAGTTAACGCAATGATTATAAACTCATCATGATTTTTTAATTGCAAATTTGTCAAACTAGCAGCTTCCTCTTGGCAAGGCTTGCAAAATGTACCAAATATATCTATCATTAATACTTTTTCCTCCTCGCCCTCAACCACAAAACCACCATCAGTTCTGATTAAAGTTTTGCTTCCCCCATGAATATTTTCAAGAACAATTTTTTCACCCTTTTCATAAGGCTTAACTAAAGGCGCGGGGCCATCCTCTTTTCCCTCGCAACCAAAAATCATAAATCCTACTAAAACTAAAGTGGCAATTTTCAAAAATTTCATTTTAATCCTTTTTCAATAGTCTATTCAATTAAGTTAAATATATTTTTTCATTGCGGCTCTTGCTTCCTTATCCGCTTCTCTTTTTTTCAAAGTTTCCCTTTTATCGTGTATATTCTTTCCTCTAGCTAGCGCGATTTGAACTTTAGCTAAATTCTTAGAGTTAAAATAGACTCTTAAAGCCACTATGGTAAGTCCATCTTGACTAACTTTGCCAGCTAATTTATCGATCTCTTTTTTATGTAAAAGAAGCTTTCTATCTCTTTTTTCTTCTGGCCTAAAAAGAGGATTAGCACTCTGGGGGTATGAAATATGAGCTCCAATTAAATAAGCTTCTCCTTTTAAAATCCTCACATATGAATCTTTTAAATTTATCTTTCCAAGCCTAATGGACTTTACCTCGCTCCCTTTAAGTGAAATGCCAGCTTCAAACTTCTCCAAAATCTCATAATCATGCCACGCTTTTTTATTTTGCGCAATTGTTTTAGACATTTTTTATCCTAAATAATGAACTCCCACTTCCACTTAAAAACCATCCATCTTTCACATGTTCATTTAACTCTGGATACAAAGCTAGTGTTGAATTAAAAAGATCATTTAATGAAAATGGGGAGTAATTAGTTAAAATCTCTTCACTTTTTAGCCCTTTTAACTCTTTAGCTAATTTTAAATCTATCTCATTTAATCTATTTTTTCTAAAATGAGTATAAACACTTTTAGTATTGCATGAAATAGGGAGGGTTTTTACCTCTAAATTAAGTTTTTTGTCTTCAAAACAAAAAACTTTCTCCCCAACTCCTTCTACATTAGCAAAGTTATATTCATGAATGAAAAATGGCAAATCTGAGCCAATTTTAATGGCTATTTGACTCAGTTTTTCTTTAGTTAAATTTAACTCCAGCTCTTCATTACAAAAAAGTAAAAATGAAGCAGCATTGCTACTTCCCCCGCCAAGTCCTGAACCTATTGGAATGTTTTTATCAACTTCTATAAAGTAAGAGTTAAAAAATTTTACTATTTTCTCTTTATGTTCTGTTTTTAAAAGCTCTTTATAAGCCTTGTAGATACTATTTTGTTCCAAATCACAATTGAAATTTCCCTTGAGTAAAAATTCACTACTATTTTTTGTTTTTGGTAAAAAACTGATACTATCAAACAGTTCTTTTAAAAGCATAAACCTTGAAAGAAGCATATGATAACTGCCACAAGTACCAGTTATTTTTAAAAATATATTTATTTTGGCAAATGAGAGGGTTGTCATTTTTTAAACTTAATCTTTGAAGCAAGCTCTACTAATTCACTACCATCAAGCTCTTTAATAGCTGCAAGGTTACTTTTTTCAACTGCTTTAGCAAGCTCACTTCTTAAAATTAAAACTTTTTTAGGAGCCTTAATGCCAAGCTTTATCACACCTTTATTAACCTCAACTACTTCAAGTTCTATATCATCTCCAAGCCAAATCCCCTCACCCTCTTTTCTTGAAAGTACTAACATTGTTTTATCCTATTTAAGTGGTATATAACACTATCATTTTTAATCTCTACTATTGAAAAAAACTTTTGGGCTAAAACTAAATAGATCCCATCTTGTTGATTTTCAAAATCTTTTACTTTAAGAACTCTTCCAAGAAGCAAATCCTCTTCATCTTTTAAGTATCTATTTTTTGGTAAAGATATATACTTAAGCGGATTTAATGCTCTTTCATTTTCATACCTAAAGTCTTCCTCGCTCACTCTTGTAAGTGAGCTTAAAGCTCCATCAAATCCTAATTTTTTAGCAATTATCTCGCCTAAAGATCTAACATAAGCCCCTTCATTAACTACTACATCAAAAGTTAAAAAAGGGTGATTATAGTGAATAATTTTTGCTTCAAAAACTTCCATTTCTAAGCTTTTTAACTCTACATTTTTCCCTTCTCTAGCTAGCTTATAAGCCCTTTTTCCATCAATTTTTTTAGCACTATATATTGGAGGGGTATATATATGTTTTTTAATTAAATTTTTAAAAATTATCTCTATTGAGCTTGGATGAAAAGGCATAACATCTTTAACCTCTTCAATTAATTCAATATCTAAACTAGGGCTTTTTGCTCCTATCCAAAGGGTTGCAATGTACCTTTTTTTAGACTTTTCTAAAAACGTAAAAAGCTTAGTATAGCTTCCAAAAGCTACCACTAAAGCACCGCTAGCAAAAGGATCTAAAGTTCCAGAGTAGCCAGCTTTTTTAACACCATATTTTCTTTTGATTCTTTTTAAGCAAAAATTGCTTGATTCGCCGCTTTTTTTATGGGCAACAAAAAGTCTATCCATTAAACTTTCTCAACAAATGAGGCTAAAATATCTCGCCTTGAACCACCAAAATTTATCTTGAGTTTAAACTCTTTTCCTGCCTTGCTCACCTCTAAAACCCTGCCAATTCCAAATATCTTATGTTTTACTAAATCGCCTTTTTTAAATGAAGTAGTCTTTTCTAAAGTTAAACTACCCTCACAAATTCCAGCCTCTTTTAAAAACCTGCTTTTACTAAGCTCAGTTCTTCTTCCTTTATAAAATCTACTAGAAGATGTGCTAAGAGTTAGCTCCTCTTTAGCTCTAGTTATGGCAACATACCCAAGTCGTCTCTCCTCTTCAATGTCGCTTCCATCTCCAATTAAAGGGAAAAAACCCTCCTCTAAGCCCATGACAAAAAGATGATCAAACTCAAGCCCTTTGCTTGCATGCACACTCATTATGGTTATGGAGTTTTCATCTATTTGATCTTGATCGCTTTGAAGAGCTAGTTCATTTAAAAAATCATCAACTGATATTTGTGGATTTTGCTTTATATGATCCCTAAAAAGCCCATAAAATTCATCAATATTTGAAGTTCTCTCTAATGAATCAGGAAGTTCACTATAATATTTTTTTATACCAAAGCCCTCTTCTAACTCATCTATTAAACTATAAATTGCACTTGAGGCTTGCTCTTGCAAAGAGTTTAATGTAACTATAAATTTATCAACCTCTTTTTTAGCTTTTTTACTCATTATTTTTTCAAGAATATCTTCATTTTTAACCAAATAATCATACATTGAAACTCTATCTTCATATGCAGATTTTAAAATCTTATCAACAGTTACTTTTCCAATTCCTCTTTTTGGCCTATTTATCACTCTTCTTAAAGAAAAATCATCATGAGGATTAGCAATGAGTCTTAAATAACTTATCAAATCTTTAATTTCAGCTCTTTCATAAAACTTCACCCCGCCAACCATTTTATATGAGATGCCCTCTTTGTTTAAACCCTCTTCAAGAGATCTACTAAGGGCATTTATGCGGTAAAGGATGGCTATCTCTTTTGGATTAGCTCCATTTTTTAATAGTTTTTTGACTCTGCTAGCGATGATTCCAGCTTCTTGGGCTTCATCATTTGCCTCAATGAGTTCTATCTCTTTTCCATCACCCTTGGTTGATTCTAAAACCTTTCCCATTCGCCCACGGTTATACTCTATAAGCTCATTTGCAGCGTGCAAAATCTGTTTTGTAGATCTATAATTTTTCTCAAGTTTTACAACTTTTGCATTTGGAAAATTCTCGCTAAAATCTAAAATATTTCTAATATTAGCTCCCCTCCAACCATAAATGCTTTGATCATCATCTCCAACAACACAAATGTTTTCATGAGTTTGGCACAGTTTTACAAGTAATTTATATTGCAAATCATTTGTATCTTGATACTCATCAATCATAATATATTGATACCTATTGCTTATCTCTTCGCAAAGTTTAGGGTTTTCATCTAAGATTTTGTAAGTTAAAGCTAGTAAATCATCAAAATCTACTAAATTATTTTGAACTAAATAATCCTCATACTCTTTATACATTTTTGCAATCAATTTATAATTCTTTTGCTCAGCTTGCAAAGCAGCATCATCTGGGGTTAAAAATGAGTTTTTATATCTAGAAATTTCACTAGCAACAAGTGAAGTTGGTAACTCCGTACTAAGGTTTTTTAAAATTCTTTTCTTATCATCAGTATCAATTACTACAAAGTTTGCCTTTCTGCCAAGCTTATCTATATGAAATTTTAAAAAAAGCAATCCAAATTTATGAAAAGTACAAAGTAGTGGCGGATAGACTAAATTGTTTTTATTGAGTAAAGCTAATGCTCTATCTCTCATTTGGGTTGCAGCTTTGTTTGTGAAAGTAAGAGTTAAAGTTGATGCAGGATCAATACCAACTTCAGAAATTAAATAAGCAAGCCTATTTGTAATGGTTTTAGTTTTTCCGCTTCCAGCGCCCGCTAGGATTAGTATTGGCCTTGATACCTCTTTTACAGCTTCAAGTTGCTGCTCATTTAACTCTTCAAGCATTAAATTTCTCTCTTTTCAAACTCAAAACTCTTTTTTTTAACCTTGTTTTACGGGTTTTAAAAGAGCTTCTTAAAAATAGTAAATAGTATACCAAAAGATTTATAAGCTCTCTCTTTCTTGCGCTAAAAGTGGTTTGTGTTGTTTTTATTATCAGTTTAAGTTATAATAATCTTTTATAAAAAAAGGAATTACATGCTAAAAGATTTTGCAAAAATAGATACATTTTTAACTATAGTAAAAGAGAAAAGTTTCTCAAAAGCCTCTAAAAAACTAGGCATTAGTCAACCAGCAGTCACACAACAGATTAAACTTTTAGAAGATTATATGGAGTGTAAAATTGTAGATAGAAGAAAAAATGGCGTTAGATTAACTAAGGAGGGTGAAGAGCTTTATAGGGTGGCTTTAAAACTTGATAAATATATCTCTCAAGCAGAAAAAGAGCTTCTTAGGATAATAAATAAACAGTTAACTTTTATAATTGGAGCATCTTTTACAATAGGAAATTATATTTTACCTGACTTTTTAGGAGAGATAAAAGAGGCTATAAATAATGATGTCATGGTAAAAGTAACCACTTCAAGTGAAATCATCGAAGAGCTTCTTGATAAGAAAGTAGATTTAGCTTTAATTGAAAATCCTCATTTGGAAGAGGGGATAACTTATAGGGAGTGGATGGAGGATGAATTAGTTTTAATTAGCAAAACACCCCTGCCAAAATATGTAAAAAAAGATGAGCTTTTTTCATATGATTGGATCTGCCGAGAAGAGGGATCTTTTACTAGAAATTTAATTCATGAAGCGTTTGAGAGCATTGGGGTTGATTGTAGAAATTTCAACATTAAAAGCATTGTCACAACCTCAACTGCGGCAAAACACACGGTTTTAAAAACCATAGATCAAAAAAGAACTACAGTCTCCATAGTGTCAAAGCATATTGTGGAAAATGAGTTAAAAAATGAGATGCTTTTTACTTCAAAAGTAAAAGGTTTAAAGCTAAAAAGAATACTATATTTAGCTCAACTTAAAGAGAGAAAAAATGATGCTTTCATCGATAGAGTTTCTAATTACATAATGAGCAAAAGGCGAATTTAACTACTTAAATAGTTTTTTATTCTCTGGGTTAGCAAGAAGTGCTTCCATAGATTTTTCTTCAAAACTTCTATCTTGACTCTCTTCTTTTGGGATTGAAAGATTGATTAAAATAGGCGTCTCTTCAACTGCTATTTGCAAAATGGCATCAAGTGGTATGCTTACTATTGAGCCAATATTTTCTGTTCCAAAGCCAGCTTCAAAGATGAGACTGTCTTCTTTTATGTGGCCACTTTGAAAAGTATATCCAGCTAAAACAAACATAGTGATTGGCTTAAATTTAGATGTTAACTCTTTAGGAAGTTCTGGATTAAACTCCACTTTTTCAAGATTTGCCAAAATAGAAAAATGAACGCCTTCTTTAAAAAGAAGATTTATTATCTCCTTCAAACAGCCTCTCATTAAGCCTCCAAAAGTCTCATTTTCCAGAAAATTTTGAAGCATTTTTACTCCCTTATACTATCTACTAATCTCTCAACTTGCGCCAAACCTATCTCCCAAAACTTAACATCTTCAATATCAAATCCAAAAAGAGCAACCAACTCTTTTGGGCTTTTGCTTCCGCCAAGCCTTAAAAACTCTATATATAGCTCCACAAAATCTTTACATTTTCCATCTTTATAAAGTCCATAAAGAGCTAAAACAAGCAGTTGTCCATAGCTATAAGCATAGCAGTAAAATGGTGAATGAATAAAATGCGGTATATAGCTCCACCAAATCTTATAATCATCCGTTAAAGTGACACTACTATCAAACATTTTAGAACTCTCTTCCATCCATATTTTACTAAACTGCTCTATGGATAGCTCGCCCTCATGTCCGTGAACTCTTCTTTCAAAAGTGGTAAAATTTATCTGCCTATACAAAGTTGCAAAAATATCTTCAATCTTACTTGCAAGCATTGCAGTTTTATCTTTTTTATCTACCTTTTTTATCATTGAATCAAATACTAACATTTCTGCAAACACTGAAGCTGTTTCAGCAGTGGTTAGGGGCGTATCACTAGAGAGATACCCCATATCTTTTGCTAAATATTGATGAATTGCATGTCCTAATTCATGAGCTAAAGTAAAAAGATCTCTTCTTTTATCTGTATGATTTAGCAAAACATAAGGGTGAGTACTTGGGGTTGCAGGATGAGAGAAAGCTCCACCTCTTTTTCTATCTTTTGGATATACATCTATCCACCCCTCATCCATCGCCTTTTTAGCAATGGATCCAAAAAGTGGTGAAAATTCATTAAAAGAGTCTAAAACTATTTTGCAAGACTCCTCATAACTAAAACTCTCCTCGCTCTCTTCTAGCGGGGCATATCTATCATAATCATAAAGCTTATCAAGCTTTAAGTGCTCTTTTTTAAAGTGATAATATTTTGAAACTAAATCAAATCTAGCTTCAGTAGCAACCACTAATGAATCAACGCTTTTTTGACTTATTTTATTATCTAAATGTCTAAAAGTTTCAGGGTTTTTATATCCTCTTAATTCACAATCAACTTTATGATCCTCTTTTATCATATTGAAAATATAAGCTAACAAATGTTCACTATTTTTCAAGCTTTTAGTTAATGAGTTTGCAGCATTTTTTCTAACATCTTTGCTTGGATCATGCAGATGAGCTAAAACCTCTTCTAACGAAATCTTTTTTCTCTTGAAAATAAATTTCATTTGACTAAAATGCTCATCAAAAAGCCTTGAAAATGCCCTAGAAGAACTGTTTGCTTTTTTTAACATGATTCTTTCTTCTTTAAAAGAGAGCTGGTGGCTTTTTTGTTCTTTTAAAGACTCTAAATAAAATCTATATTTACCGCTATATTGGATAAAATTTGCCTGTTTTGATTTGGAAAGTTTATTAAATTCTAATTCAAA
The DNA here is from genome assembly GCA_012521935.1 of Campylobacteraceae bacterium. Classification (GTDB taxonomy): domain Bacteria; phylum Campylobacterota; class Campylobacteria; order Campylobacterales; family Campylobacteraceae; genus JAAYLJ01. The sequence goes on from JAAYLJ010000027.1 coordinate 11,538, forward strand.
AAAAAGAAGAGATTCATATATTTTAGTTGTTTTGTTTTGATATTTTGCATAAAATGAACCATTGTCTGAATCTTTTGCAAATAGTAAAAAAGCGTAAGTCATAATTTGCCCTAAAACTTCAAGCAAATCCTCATAAACGCTCATCGCCTCCAAAAACTCCTCTTCATTTAAGTTTTTTAAATTTCCTTTGAAAAGAGTTTGAAAGCTTAAAGCTCTATTTTCGCTCTCTTTTAAAGCTAGCTTAAGTGCACTCTCATCAGCAAAAAGAGTTGTTAAATTCCACTGGGTTTTACTCATTTAAAAATTCCTTATCCGTTTATCATTTTTTCTAATACTGCCATTCTAACTGCTACGCCATTTTTAACCTGCTCAAGTACCTTACATCTAGGATCTTGCAACATCGCATCATCAATATCTACATTTCTATGCACTGGACCTGGATGAAGAAGTAAAATATCTTTATCTTTTACTAACTCTTTTGTTATGCAAAAATCATTCGCATAATCTTTTAATGAAGCATAAATTTGATTTGCATGCCTTTCTGTTTGTGTCCTTAAACTCATCACAATATCTACCTCATCTATAACTAAATTTAAATTTGAACTCTTTTTTAAATCTATGCTTGGGAGAAAATGGGGTGGTGCAACCAAGGTTATATCTAAACCAAATCTGCCTAAAAGCTCAATATTACTACTAGCAACTCTAGAGTTTTTAATGTCTCCTACAATTGCTATTTTTTTACCCTTAGGGTTTGGAAAATACCTTAAAATAGTAAAAAGATCTAACAAAGCTTGAGTTGGATGAGCATGACAACCATCTCCCCCATTTATGATGGAACAGTGAACATATTTTGAAAGAATCTTTGGAACACCCGCATTTTTATGTCTTACCACAATAGCATCTGGCCCCATAGCATCAAGATTTGCTGCTGTATCATAAAGAGTTTCGCCCTTGCTTGATGAGCTTCTTGAAACATTTAAGCTTATCACTTGTGCACCAAGCCTTTTGGCAGCCATTTCAAAACTACTAAGAGTTCTAGTAGAGTTTTCAAAAAATATTGTTATAATTTTTTTACCCTCAAGAGTATGATAGTGTTCGCCATCAAGATAAGTGGTAGCTTTTTGAAAAATAGTTAAAATCTCATCTTTGCTTAAGTCAGTTGTAGTTATGACATGGCGCAAGTAGGCTCCTTGATTGAGGTAAAGTGAATTTTATCATATGACTTATTAGAATTTTGTTAACACTGCTTTGATATACTCTTTGGCTAAAATTTTAAAATATATTTAAGAGTAAATGTTAAAATTTGGCACATTAATATAAAATATTTTAAGGAGAGTAAATGAAAAAGATTGCTTTAGCTACTTTATTTGCTTTAGGGTTGGTTTTCTCAGGATGCACAAGCGCTACTCATAGTTCACAAAATGTAGGGCAAATTTCAAGAGTTCATTATGGTGAAATTACGCATGTAGTTGGCGCAGTTATAGGC
>JAAYLJ010000216.1 GCA_012521935.1 Campylobacteraceae bacterium
GCTCTATCTATTGGCTCAGGTAGCATGACTAAACCAGCTCCACCACCAACTTGATACTCATCTACTTTTTTATGTCTATTTTTAGAAAAATCTCTTGGGTTTAAAAAGTTTAACTCTATAAGTTTACTCTCTTTTGCTCTACTTAAAATGGACTCTTCAAAATAACTCTCAAACATTGAGGGAAAAAGAGTTAAAAAAGTAAATTTCATCTACAAGCTTTCATATCACTCTTTGGAGTGCCTAGTAGTAATTTTTTTATTCTTGATATCTACAAAAATTATATATCTATCTTGATAAGGTATTAAAAACTCTTTTTTTTCTTCAAGGTTTTCTGAGCTTTTAACATGAAGATAATCTATATCTCCAATCCTTTCAATGTCAAAAACCTCACCCAAAAGCTCTTCATTTTCAACCATTTGGCAACCTTTTATATCAAACCAAAAATATTCATCTTTATTAAGTTTGCAATTTCTCCTACTGTCTTTAATGTTAGTTAGCAAAAAAGAGTTGACAAGCTTTTTAGCCAAATCAATATCTTCAAACTCTTTAAATCTAATTAAGCTCTTTTTACTATCAAAAGAGCTTACGGTTAATTCTATTTTTTTATCAGTAAAAAAAGTTGTACCATTTTTAAATTGAGAGGGAAAATCACTAAAATCATAAAGTTTTAAATCCCCTCTTAAGCCCACAGTTTTACCAAGCTGTGCGACTTTTATATTATTCGTCATTAGATTTTACAGTTATGCGATAAGATGTTCCGTTTTTAGCTTTATATCCAGATATTACAGTTTTTAAAGAGTTGATCATTTTTCCATCTTTGCCAATCAATTTACCTGTATCATTCTTATCAGCATAGATAACTATCTCAGCAAAGCTCTCATCCATCTCTTTTCTCTCTACTCGTACTAGCTCTGGCTTGCTTGCCATAAGTCTTGCAAAAGAGCCTAAAAACGCATCAGCCATATCACTCTCCTGTTATTTTTGTAACACTTTGGCTTATCTTAGCACCAACACCCTTCCAATAATTTAATCTCTCTTTATCTACTTTAACTGTCTTGGGATCAGTTAGTGGGTTATAATATCCCAATATTTCGATCCAACCGCCATCTCTGCGCTTTCTGCTATCACTCACAACGATCCTATAAAATGGTCTTTTATTTCGTCCCATTCTTGTAAGTCTAACTACTGTTGCCATACTTTGATCTCCTTAATTTTTTATAATACAGCTTATCTATAAGCAAAAAATGCCCATAGGTAAAAATATTATCTAGGAAAACCCCTATTTTGTTGACTAAGAAGAGCTTGAAAGTCTTGCATTCCTTTTTTACCAGAAAATCTTTTTGCCATTTTCGCAGCATTTTGAAACTGTTTTAAAAACTTATTTACTTCCATTTGACTAAGTCCAGCACCACTTGCTATCCTTCTTTTTCGGCTATTATTTAGCAAAGATGGAGTTTCTCTCTCTTTTTTAGTCATTGAGTTAATCATAGCTTTTATGCGCTTTAGCTCAACAGAATTTTCCAAATCTATATCTTTTAATTGATTAGCCATCGATGAGAGCCCTGGTATCATTCCAATTACAGATTTGATACTTCCTAGCTTCTTCATGCTCTCCATTTGCTCTAAAAAATCATTAAAATTAAACTCGCCTTTTTTAATCTTTGAGGTGAGTTTTCTAGCCTGCTTTTCATCCAATACTGCACTTGTTTTTTCTGCTAAAGTGGCTAAATCGCCCTCACCCATGATGCGACTAACTATCCTATCGGGTAAAAATGGCTCAATATCAGCAGCTTTTTCGCCAACACCAATGAACCTTAATGGAACTCCAACTAAGCTAGCAATTCCTAGTGCAACCCCACCTTTAGTATCTCCATCATATTTGCTTAAAATAACTCCAGTAATATTAAGTGCTTCATGAAAACTACTAGCAGTTCTTACCGCATCTTGCCCACTTAGCGCATCTGCCACATAAAAAACTTCATCTGGATCTAGTGCTTTATGCATATCTTTAATCTCTTCCATTAGCTCTTCATCTATGGCTAACCTACCAGCAGTATCAATTATAAGCACATCATAAAGTCCATCTTTTGCTTTTTTTAGTGCATTTTTGGCAATCTTTTTAGGATCTTTTGAATCCTCTTCATAGTAAAGATCTATCTCATTTTGTTCGCTAAGCTGCTTTAACTGCTCAATTGCAGCTAATCTTTGCAAGTCACAAGCGCCAACTAAAACTCTTTTTTTTCTTAACTTTAAATATGTAGCAAGTTTAATTGTAGTTGTAGTTTTACCTGAACCTTGAAGTCCAGCCATTAAAACTACTGTTGGTGGCTTTGAGGCAAATACAAATCCCTGTTTTCCAGGAGCTGTTAAAGTTTGGGTTAATTGGTTTTTAATGGCATTTAAAAATGGCCCTTGCCCAATTCCAGCTTTTTTTGTATCTAGTTCAACATTTCTTAAAAGATCTTTTGTCACTTTATGGTGAACATCTGCTTTTAAAAGTGATTTTTTAAGCGTATCTAGGGCTTTCTTGAGAGACTTTTCATCATCAGCAACTCTTAGTTTATTAATGGCTGATTTAAACGATTCACTCAAAACTCCAAACACACTATGCTCCTTTTAAAATTTTTATGCACAAAAGAGTGCAATAATACAAAAAAAATGCTTTACACTACATAAAATAGTAACAAATAAGGCTAAACCCCTACCCTAACTCAAATCCTAATATCTGTTTCAAAACCAAGTTTTGCAAAATCATTTGGCAATTTAGCTTTAAAACTTTTATCAAATATTTTAAGAGCATATGCGTGCAACATCACTCTTGGTGCCTTTTTTCCGCCATACCTCTCATCTCCTAAGAGTGGATGCCCAATCTCTTTTAAATGCACCCTTATTTGATGTGTTCTTCCTGTTAAAATTTTAACTTTAACTAAAGAGTTTTTTCCCTCAATTAAAAGTGGTTCAACTTCAGTTATGGCCTCTTTTCCTCTATCGCTAATTTTAGAGATAGCGCCACTCTCTTTTTTAATAGTTTCAATTTTAAAATCAATCTTAATTGGCTCAACTACCCTTCCACCAACGATAGCTAAGTAAATCTTCTCAACTCTTAAAGCTTTAAACTCTTCAATCGCTTTTTTAGTAAACTCTTCATCTTTGCTTAGAATTAAAACACCACTTGTCTCTTTATCTAGTCTATGAAGCAAAGGATGTCCAAGTTTTTTAGCTACATCTTCACTTAAAATATAGGCTGGCTTATTTACAACTAGCATATTTTTATCTTCATAAATTTTTACTATTTCATCACTTTTTAGAACTTTAAATTTTGCATTTAATGGCATTTCGCCTCTAGCAACTGTAATTTTTTCGCCTCTAGAATAGACAACACCTCTATCAATCAACTCTTTAGCTGCTCTATTAGAGATTTTTTCGGCATTTGCTAAAAGCTTATAGGCTTTTTCTAATTTCATATCTTCTCCATTAAGGATTTTAACTCTTTAATTATTAACTCTTTTGCTTCTATTTTAGAGATTTTTGATCTTTTTAATTCACTTTTTAAAAGACTAGAGACTTCATTAATATCTGCAATATATATATTCTCCACGCTTTCATAGAGCGTTTTTTGGTTAAAGAAATAAGCTCCAGAAATGATAACATTTTCAAAAAAAGCTGGCTCTAAAGGGTTGTGTCCGCCCACATTTTCAACAAAAGAACCACCTAAAAAGGCTATATCGGTAATGGCATATATGCTATTTAACTCCCCAAGCCTATCACAAAGCAAAATATCACTTTTTTGCAAAGAAACTTCACTTAATTTTGCAAAAGTTAAACCATACTCTTTTGCTAAATTTTTTGCTAATTCTTCAACTTTTTTAAATCTCTCAGGATGTCTTGGAGCTAGGATAATCTTTTCATTTTTAAACTCTGGTAGTATCTTTTTAAGCAACATCTCCTCTTCATTTTCATGAGTACTAGCCAGTGTTAAAACTCTGTTTTTTGGTTTGGAGAGCTTAGTTTTTATCATGGGAGTTGTTGCAGTTTTAATGTTTCCACTAACTTTTACATTTTTAGCACCAAGGGATTCTAATCTTTTTTTATCTTCTTTGCTTTGAGCAAAAACCATATCTATATTTTCAAAAATTAACCTATAAAACCATCTCCATTTTAAATACTTCTTATAAGAGTTATCGCTAATTCTTCCATTTAGCAAAACGGTTTTACTCTTTTTAATTTTAGAGGTTAAAAAAAGCATTAGCCAAAGTTCGGCTTCCATGACGATTAAAAGATCATGTTTTTTAACCCAAAATGGTAAAAATATCTCAAATGGTAAAAATCTAACCTCTTTTGCATATTCACGCGCTGCATTAAACCCAGTTTGGGTTATGACGCTTATATTTAATGGAGTGTTTAACTCTTTAGATAAAAACTCTAAAGCTCTAACTTCTCCAAAAGAGCAGGCATGAATCCAGATTTTTTGTGGTAAAAAAGGTGGGTTTTTATATAGAAAAAATCTTGCTGGGATAGCTTTTTTGTATTTTGCTTTTTGGCTTAGGTAGAGTAGATATGGGATCATTACTACCCAAGCAATAAAAAGCAAAAAAGAGTATGCTAAATAAAAAAGTGTTCTCAAGATTTAGGCTCTTGCGCTTCCTTATATAAAATTCTTCCACAGTGTGGGCAAGTAATAATATCTTCACTTTTAATAACTGCGGAGTAAGTTTTATCGTTTATTCTCATAAAACAGCCATAGCAAGCCTGTTTTTTAACTGGAACAACAGCACTATTTTTAGCCCACTTTCTAATTTTTTCATAAAAAGCTAAGATTTTTTGACTCATTTTTTCAACTAACTCTTGTTTCTTTTTAAAAACAATAGCTCTTTCTTTCTCTATCTCTTGCATTTGAGATTCAATCTCTTTTTTA
>JAAYLJ010000217.1 GCA_012521935.1 Campylobacteraceae bacterium
CAAAAGTATAAGTGAGTTGAAGGTGTGTTTTTTTATCAATTCTATTCATGAAGTAAACTAATACAAAAACACCGATGACTTCATAAATAAAAAAGACCCACTCCGTAGCCCAAACCCAAACAAAGTTGTGAATAAGCGCACTAATACCTCTAGGGCTAGCAGCTGTGGCTGTGTACCAAATGCCAGGCCCAGTGATTGAACCTAGAACATAAGAGAATATAAGCAAAAACATACCATATTTTTTCATATATGGATAATAATCACTCCTATTTTCCTTATAAGCTTTATGAGCCAAAAAGGCAAAAAGCATAGCCGCTCCAACAGAAGTATGTGAAAATAGGATGTGAATTGTACCCGTAATACCCATCATCCAAGCACTTCCATACTCAGGAAAATAAAACAATGGAAATTGTCCTATTATATCCATGAATGCTCCTTTAGTGAAGAATTTTCATTTAGGATATATTATTAACTAAAAGTGTTAAATTTGTGTTAATTTAATATAAAATTAAGAAATTAATTTAAAATTTTTAGGGGAAAGTATGTTTTAAGTAGGGAGCGTGCAAAAGCTTAAGTATGTTGAAAGAGAAGAGACAAATGATGATATTTAAATATATTTAAAACTTTAATTTAACAAAAAAGATAACAAAATATGGACATGAACTTTTTTAAAATTTAGAGAAATTAAAATGAAAAATCTAGTACAATCTGAAGATAATACAATGCAAAATCCATTTTTCATCCAATGTAGCTATATATAAAGATAAAAAGCTAGAAAAAACTTCAACTGTCTAAAATTTTTGGACAGTTCAAAAAAGAGAAAAATAGGAAGGTTTTTAATCACTGATAAAAAAGAGATTTATCATCTAGGTGCTAGCTTAAAAGATTTAACAAATAAGGTTTTTGTTTTTAGTAAATTAAATATAGATATAAAGTCTTTTGAGTTTTTAAAGAAGTAAATAAAGATAAATTTGAAGTACCTATCTATCAGTCTTAAACATAAAAACTATCCCTTTTTTTTCACCATCTTTCTTACTTGGTAAAACAAATTCACATCTCCATTTCATATTCCCAACAACGCAAGTTGGTAAAACTACTTCACCCTCTAAAATGCCATCTTTTACGCTTTTAAGGGTGATTAAATGAACACCCATGTTCATATTTGTTGCATAAATTTTACCCTTTAACATCTCTAAGTTTGGGTAATTTGTCCTTAAAGTAAAAGTTAAAGGCTCCATTAGCGGGATAGATTTTGGTGAAATTTCAAGTAAAAATGATCTGCCCTCATCATCTTTTATCTCACAAGGTCCATCATGCAAATCACACGATTGATTTTGAGAAAAAAAAGAGACATCCTTGCTAAACCAGTCAGTAAAAGAGACTTTACTCAAAAGAAATATAAAAAGAATAAGCAATAAAGCAATGATTTTTAAAATAGAACTTGATATATTTTTTCTCATGTTTAGTCTCATTAATGACAGTTTTCAAATTTTCTTAAAAGTTTATCACTATCTAAAATATCAAAAAACCCACTCCCATAAGAGATAATCCCCTCTTTTTTAAGAGTTTTTAAGTTTCTTGAAAAAGTTTCTGGCGTCATATTTAAAATAGCTGCAATTTTATATTTTTTGAGTTTTTTAAATATTTCACTATTCTCATGTACCAACTTTGCAACCTTTTGCATAGAAGTTCTAGGCAGGCTGCTTCCTTGAAGCGATTTAATTTTTTCTACTAAATGCATTATGATTTGAGTTGAGATTTGAGGATTATGTAAAAATTCTTTTGCAAATTTTTTATACTCAACCACTAAAACAGTTGAATTTGTATCACACTCCGCAGTTGCAGAATGGGGTATTTGTCCTAAAACTGCGGCCTCACCAATGAGAGCTTGGGTGTAGTAATAATCTAAAATTGTAATACTATCTTTATTATCATACTTATATATTTTCACTAATCCTTCAAGCAAAAAATAGAGATAACTTGGACTATCTCCTTCATAAAAAATTATATTACCTTCATTAAACTTTACAATTGAGCTCATTTGCCTAAGTTTTTTTAATTGCTCGTTGTTTAGACTGCTAAAAAGACAGATTGACTCTAGTGCATAGGCCATTTTTAACCTTTAAATTTACTCTTAAACAAATTTTAATCCTATCACATCTCATTTGAATTTGGTATAAAAAAGGGCATTAAGAAAAATAATTAAAAAATAAAACGAAACATAAGTAAACTTTATATATAATAACGCTTTTTGTATAAATTTAATAAAATATAGAGGGCTTAAGTGTTTAGAATAATTTTTTTAATAACTATGATTTTATCCCAAATCTTTGCATCATCTTTAACAAAACTTTATCAACTAGAAGGGATTGATGCTGTTGAGGTAGAGTTAGAAAAACAGTTGCAAGATAAAACATATTGGCAAGAGAGCTTAAAAGATAAAGATTTAACTTTAGGGTATTATGAAAAAGAGCCTTTAATTGTCTTGATAAATAAAGAGAAAAAAACATTAAAACTTTTTGATTTAGCCACAAGCGCAAAAGAGCCACTTTTTGAACATGAAGTCATAACTGTACTAATGGGAGATAAGCAAAAAGAGGGTGATTTGAAAACCCCAATAGGAGTTTATGATCTTTTAAAAAGGTTTGTACCCCAAGATCAGTTTTATGGCCAGATAGCCTATGCGCTCTCATATCCAAATACATTTGACAAACAGCAAAAAAAGACTGGATATGGCATTTGGATCCATGGGCATCCACTTAACAATAAGCCAAGATACACCCAAAATACTGAGGGTTGCGTTGTGATGACAAATGATAAGCTTGAACTTTTTGATGAAGATGTAAAAGGCAAAAAAGCTATCGCGATCATTGATGAAGCGCAAACCCCAAAAGTTTTAAGTGAAGATATAAGTGCTTTACTAGCAGAAATTTTTAAATGGAGAAGTAGCTGGAAATATAGCAACTTAGATAGATATTTAAGTTTTTACCATGAAGATTTTAGAAGATTTGATGGTGCTAATTTAGAAGAATTTAAAAGAATGAAAAGAGCTATTTTTTCAAGAAATGAAGATAAGAAGATAATTTTTAAAGATATTTCAATATCTCCTTATCCTGATGAAAAATATGACTCAATGTACCTACTAAGATATTATCAAGTATATGAGACAAAAAACCACCAATTCAAAGGAAATAAAGAGATCTTTTTAACTTTTAAAGATGGAAAAATGAAAATTTTGGTGGAAAATTAAATGGAAAAAAAAGAGATTGTACAAAAAGAGTTAGAAAAACTTATGGAAATAAGAGGTGATTTTTTAGATTTTTTTGATACAAACATATCCAAAAAAAGTGATAAAATCTCTTTTGATTTCGTAAAAAATCCTACACTTGATTCAAAAAAATGTTATGAATTTTTCTTCAAACTAGACTACCAAGCAAGAAAATTAAGAGGATTGCTTGTAGAGGCTTATGATTTAAAGCCAGAGTAATGGCACGCATAGATTTAAACTTTGAAGCATACAAACATAACTTAAACTACCTTGTTAATTTAGCTGGCAACATAGAAAAACTGATGGTTGTTTTTAAAGATAATGCTTATGGGCATGGCTTGCTTCAAATGGCGCCACTAGCTGCTGCGGTGGGTGTGAAAAGTGTTGTTGTTAGAAACAATAGCGAGGCATCCTTGCTAGATGGGCTTTTTGAAAATATTTTAATTTTAGCTGATTATCCAAACTCTATTTCATCCAACTCTTACGCTGCTAACTCATTAGAAGCGCTTCAATTTTTTCCAAAATCAACAAAGATCCATTTAAAACTAGATACAGGGATGAATAGAAATGGCATTAAAGAAGATGAGTTAAAAAAAGCTTTAATTTGCATTCAAAAAAATGGTTTAAAACTTGAAGCTTGCTTTAGCCATTTTTACAGCGCAGATGAACTAAGCGCTGATTTTTATGTTCAAAAAGAGAGATACAAAAACTTTAAAGAGTTAGTAAAACAAGAGTTAAAAAAGCTAAATTTACCAACCCCATATTTTCACTCATGTAACTCTTCTGCCCTTCTTAGGCAAAACGAAAATATGTTTGATGATGATTTTGCTAGAGTTGGAGTAGCTACTTATGGGTATTGCGATGGTTTTATAAAGCATGAGTTAAAACCAGTTCTTTCATTGTGGGCAAATAAAATTAGCTCAAGAGAGATAGAACAAGGAGAAAAAGTAGGTTATGGTGGAGTTTTTGAGAGTGAAAAAAGATTGAAAATATCTACTTATGATTTAGGATATGCTGATGGACTATTTAGAAGCGATGGCAAAAAAGAGCTCTACTTAAAAGATGGCAAACCTTTTTTAGGTAAAACTTCCATGGATAGCTTTATGACAATAGGAGATGATGAAGAGGTTTGTCTTTTAGAAGATGCAATGCCCTTAGCCAAACACATTAACACGATAGTTTATGAAATTTTAGTTAAACTCTCACCTAGCATTCCAAGAAGAGTTATCTAATGGATAAAGATTCAAACTCAGTAGAATAAGGCACTATCTCAGCCCTATCTCCACCCAAACTTTTAGCTTTATTTAGCGCATCAAGTGCCCTTTGTTTTAATAAATCAGAGCTATCTTTTAGTGACTCAAGCATACTTGCTCCAAAACTACAAGTTACTTTGCCTAAATTGCTAAAGTGTCTTTTTGCTATTAACCCTCTTAATTTATTTGCTAAAGCAGACGCGTCTCCAAAGCTATTTTGCGGCATAACTACTGCAAAGATACCATCTTTCCAGTGAGCTACTATGTCCGTAGTTCTTGTTGCATTTTTTACTAATAGCAAAATCTCTTTAAGTAAAAGATCACCTTTTTCCTTACCAAAAATATTTGATAAATTTTCAAAATGATCTACACTAAAAAGCAAAAGCGCCAAAGGTGCCCCATATCTTTTATATCTTCTTGTTTCAAAAGTTAAAACCTCTTCCATCTTTGCATAAGGCTCAATCCCGTTAGGAAGCGAGATTGAAACTGGCGAAGATGAAGAGACTTGAGAAAGCTCCTCTTTTTTTAACCACAAGCTAAGCGAAAACTCTATATTTTGAGACAAGAAATCTATAAACTCTTTAATTTTGTCATCTATCTCAATATCTTTTTTAAATACTAAAACCAAACAGCCTATCTCTTTAGTTAAATAAGATGGCTTTAATGAACTAAAAACAACACTATATTCATTAAAATTTTTAATGCTAAACTCTTCACTAGAAGCATGAAAATCTAAAATCATTCTCTCTAACTGGGAGCTGCCTTGTTGTTTAAGTGAAATATTTTTTGAAACAGAAAAGTGTTCATTTGGGCTAATTTCAGCAATGTTTATAATCTCATCTTTTTTATAATTTAACAAAGTAGCAAACTCAAGAGAGAGAGTATTTGCGACTTCTTGTAGTAAATTTTGACTCTTTAAATCTAATGAGATAGGGGAAAATATAGACGAAATGATAGCTTTTTGTAAACTAATGTAAGATTCCTCTTTTTTCTCCGTTTTTACATCTGTATTTGATGATTTTTCTAAGATAAAACCAGTAATTAAAAAGATAATTACCATAGAAATTTGCAGTGGCAAGTTCTCATTAAGTGCGGATAAGAAAGGAAGTTTTTTGATAAAAATCAAATACGAAAAATCAAGCACAAGATATATTAAAGCAAATATTGCACTATAAACCACAATGCGCCTCACGCTAGCCTCCTTTTTTTATGATAGCAGGTGGAAGTATGAGAGCGTCAATACCCTCTTGCGCCGCATTTTCTATCGCGCTATCATCTTTTGCTAAAAGAGCAATTTTTGAATCAAAAAGATAATATTCGGCAATTTTTTGTATTTTCGTGGCAATTAAATCTTGCACAATTAAAAATTTAGCATTTAAATTATTGCCAATGATCGCCTCTTTTACACTCTTTATATAAAGAGAAAAAGAGAGCTTGTTTTTTAAAGAAAACTCTAAAAGCTCTTCATTAAACTCAAATAAAAAATCTTTAGTAAAATCAGAGTTTTGCAACTCCTCTAAAGAGCTCACTTCATAAATTAAAGAGTATGGAATGAGCTTGTGTCCTAATATAATCACCCTAACTCCTTATAGTTTTGCGCACTCTTTTGAGCAAAAAAACTGGCCATCTTTTATGATTGCATCTTTATCAACAACAAAAGTTTTGCAAGCTGCGCACTCAACCATGATCTCTCCTTCAAGTTTTTTAGACTTAGCTTTAGGTGTTTCACCTCTTGAGAGTTTAAAAAAGAAAAGATATACCAAAACTAACGCAATAATTAAAAAAACAATTTTAAAAACCATTCAACTTCCTCATCAAGACATAGTGCCTATTTTTTCTAGAGTATATTTTAGCACCTTTAAGGTTTTCTAGCTCATTTTGAACACTTGAGCCTTTATAGAGTAAGATTTGAGTCTCTTTTCCAATATATTCTTTTGAAAGATTTAAAAGCAACTCTATGCTTCCAACCGCTCTTGAAAGAATAGTACTAGCAGCAAAATATGGACCATCTTCAACTCTTTTTGTCTCCACTTTTACATTAGAAAGATTTAACTCCATCTTTACTAAATGTAAAAAAGCACTCTTTTTAGCAATGGGCTCAAAGAGAAAAAATTGAGTATTTGGTAGTGAGATAGCAAGAGGTATTGCTGGAAAACCAGCTCCGCTGCCTATGTCTAAGACTTTTTCGCCAAAACTATCTATAAAGTTGATAGGATAAATATTATCTTCCAAATTTTTTCTAACTTCTTCTAAATTTTTTGCGCCAGAAATGTTGTGAGTCTGGTTGTATTTCAAAAGAAGCTTAGAGTAGGCTTCAAATTTAGGCTCAATTAAAAGATCCACTTACAGCCCTTTTTAAAGATTGGGGCAATTATAACAAAAATTGCCACCTTTTTATTGATTTTTGTAAAATAACCTAATAAAGATTAAAAATGATAAAAAAATAATTATTAATAACAATTCTTAATGAAAAGAGAAAGAAAAGCGTGCAATTTATGCACGCTTAAAATGCTGGAATTATTTCGCCTTTGAAAGCTTTTAAAATATACTCTTTAACTTCGGGTGAATTTAAAGCTTTACCTAGGGCAACTATCTTTGGATTCTTCTCATTGCCAGCTTTTACTACTAAAATATTTGCATATGGTGAATCTATACTCTCCATTGCAAGAGCATCATTTGTAGGGTTTAATCCCGCACTTAGAGCAAAATTTGTATTTATAACAGCGATGGAGACATCATTTAAAGTTCGTGGTAACTGCGCAGCTTCAATCTCAATAAATCTTAATTTTTTTGGATTTTCTACAATGTCCAAAGGAGTTTTTAAAGCCGTATCATTTAGCTTAATAAGTCCATTACTCTCTAATACTTCCAAAGCTCTATTCTCATTTGTAGGATCATTTGGAACACTAACTTTGCTTTTTTCTTTTAATTCATCCAAACTTTTTATAGAAGATGAATAGACTCCCATTGGCTCTAAATGAACACTTACTGTTTTTACTAAATTAGTTTTATGGTTTTTATTAAACTCTTCTAAATATGGCATATGTTGAAAAAAGTTAGCATCAACTTCACCATCTTGTGTTGCCATATTTGGGATAACATAATCATTAAACTCTTGAATTTTAAGCTCATACCCCTCTTTGGCTAAGATTGGTTTTACAAATTCTAAAATTTGTGCGTGAGGAACTGGCGTTGCACCAACAGTGATCAACTCTTTTGCAAGCAGTGGCACTGCAACTAAAAAAGATAAAAGAAATAGTTTTCTTTTCATTTATTCTCCTTAAAAATAAGTTTTGAAACTTTAACAAAGCATAACTAAAAAATGCTTTTAATGTTTTGTAGCTTTATAAAAAAGCGTCCCCAAGAATTGAAATAGATGAACTAGAAAAATCAAAATTATCACAGTTGATATCATTATGTCAATTCTAAATCTATGATAACCATATCTAATTGCAACATCACCTAGTCCTCCACCACCAATAGTTCCAGCCATTGCTGAAAAACCAACTACTATGATAAGTATTAGTGTAAAGCCAGAGATAAGGCTTGGTAAAGCCTCAGGCAACATCACTCTAAAGACAATTTGTAATGAAGTGGCACCATAAGATCTTGGTGCTTCTATGACACTTTTATCTATCTCATTAAAGCTATTTTCCACTAGTTTCGCAAAAAATGGCGCGGTTCCTATGGTAAGAGGTACTATGGCTGCGGTTGTTCCAATGCTTTGCCCAACTATGAGCTTTGTTATTGGAAAAAGTACAATTATAAGAATGATAAATGGAAAAGATCTTAAAGTATTTATAAAAAAATCTAATATCATATAGACTTTTGGATAAGGATTTAAGCCATTTTTATCTGTTAAAACAAGTGCAACCCCAGGCATAAAACCAATCAAAAAAGCTAAAATAGTAGATGTTAAACTCATATAAAGAGTCTCTCCAATTGCAGGTAAAAGAATGGTATTAAAAAGTGAAATATAGTGCTCCATCACACCCTCTCCCAATTTACGCTACTTTTTGAAAGATACTCTATGGCTATCTTTTCATCTTTGTGTTCAATATTTATAACCAAGTGTCCCAAAACATCATCTCCAAGTCTCTCTAGTTTTCCCCACACAATGCTAAAATCTATATCAAGCTCCCTTGCCATTTTTGTGATAAATCTCTCTTTTGCAACTGATTTTGGAAAGTAGAGTTTAATATTTTCCCCGCTTTGAGGTAGATACTCCTCTTCCCCTAAAAATTTCTTCATATTGCTATTTGGGTTTAAAAAAAGATCTTTTACATCCCCTTCACCCAAAATATTACCATCTTCTAAAAGCAAAGCCCTTGAGGCGATTTTTTTAACAACATCCATCTCATGAGTAACCACAACTATCGTAATGCCCAACTCTTTATTTATCGTTCTTAAAAGTTCAAGCACATCATTTGTAGTTTTTGGATCTAGTGCACTTGTAGCTTCATCACTTAATAGTACTTTTGGACTTAGCGCTAAAGCTCTAGCTATGGCAACTCGCTGTTTTTGTCCACCACTTAGCGTGTTTGGATAGACTAAAGCTTTGTCGCTAAGTCCTACTAATTCTAAAAGTTCATCTACTCTTTTTTTACTCTCTTCTTTACTAAAACCATGAATTTGCAGAGGCAAAGCTATGTTTTGAAAAACAGTTTTTTGTGAAGCTAGGGCAAAATTTTGAAAAATCATACCCATCTTTTTTCTTAAACTTCTTAACTCTTTAGAAGAAATGTTTGAAAGCTTATATCCAAAAACTTCAACCTCTCCACTATCAAATCCCTCAAGTCCGTTAATACACCTTAAAAGGGTACTTTTGCCTGCACCACTATGTCCAACAATGGCAAATATTTCACCCTCATTTATTTCCAAATTTATACCTTTTAAAACAGGCAAAGAGTGAAAAGATTTATTCAAATCTTTAATATTAATCAATATCTTCCTTTTGTAAAAGTTAAACCCTAATTATAGCGAGGGTTCTTATTTAATGGAAACTCTTTTTATGACAACTATTTTCATGATCATCTACCATTCCGCAAGCTTGCATGAAGGCATAAATTGTGATTGAGCCAACAAACTTAAAACCTCTTTTTTTTAAATCTTTTGTAATTTTATCTGAAACAGGGGAGGTGGTTATGTGCTTTTTATATGATGGCACGCTGTTTATTATGGGGCTATTTTCCACAAATGTCCAAAAATATTTTGAAATCCCGCCAAACTCTTCTTTAATTTTTAAAAAAAGTTTTGCATTATGGACTATGGCATTTAATTTTGGCAAATTTCTCACTATATTTTTATTCTCTTTAATTTTTAAAATCTCTTCATTGGTAAAATTGACTACTTTTTCTATCTCAAAATTTAAAAATAGCTTCCTGTAAGCTTCTCTTTTTTGCAAAATTGTTAGCCAACTAAGCCCAGCAGCTTGCGTTTCAAGAGAAAAAAGCTCAAATAAAGCTCTATCATCTTTTAAAGGCTCTCCCCACTCAAAATCATGATAATTTCTATAAATTTCACTATCTTCTTTAACCCATGAGCATCTTTTCATTTTAAATCCTAGCTTAATAGAACAATCTATTTTAAACTCTCCTTGCAACTTAATGCAAAGATGAGTAGAATTATATCTTCATATTTAAATTTGGATGAAAAGATTATGAAAAACCCTTCTAATTTAACAGCTAAAGGATTAGCTAGGTGTGAAAAGCTACTTGACGCTGCGGCAAAAGTATTTTTACACTCTGGTTTTGAGAAAGCTAGCTTAAATGAGATTATCAATATTTCAGGTGGTTCTTTATCAAC